>JBEIKN010000006.1:0-20518 GCA_040379725.1 Flavobacteriales bacterium | reverse complement strand
CGAACTATAAAATTGTGTTTGAGCCCTTTGCCCATCTCTATTAATTGCCAATCAATTCCGGGATATAGATTTTTAAATAACAGTGTTTGATACGCTTTTAAATTGGAGTACCAATGATTGGGGTCATTGCCTTTAATGAAATTATAGGAAGTTGTATAAGCTTGAGAAGCTTCAATTTTACTGGTTGTCGCTCCCGCAAATTGCATATCAAAGCGGTGATAGCTTACCGTAAAAGGATGCAATAATGTTTTGTGTTGATGAAAATGTTGCCATAGACTATCATAAGCAGCATTGTCTCGCATCAACATGGTGTAACCACTTTTTTGAAGGTAAATGGTTGATCCAGACATTTGTTTTGAATAAGCGTATGGATAGGGTAAACGACCTTTGCTTTCTAAAAAACCTTGAGCAATAGCAGTCTTTTGGCTAACTAATAGACCACAGACTATCAGCAGATACTTAAAATATGTAGACTGTATTTTCAATTCGAACTGTTTCCGCTCTATACAAAGATAGAAAATTTATGCTTTTAGTTGCTTTCATCCTATTGAAAAGTCATTCATCTAAGGTATTTTTGCGTTTTATTCCAAAAAATTCATGTCAGAACTGAACGAGTTACAACTGCAAAGAAGACACAAACTAGAGCAAATCAAAGCATTGGGCATTGATCCATATCCTGCTGATTTGTTTGAAATCAATACACAAACCGATACCATACTCAATACATACGATGCTGAGGCTAACAATTTACAGGACGTCAGTATTGCTGGTAGAATCATGAGTTTACAACCTAAAGGCAAGGTTTGTTTCATGAAAATTCAAGACCACGTTGGTAGAATTCAATTGTATGTGGGTAGAGACAATATTTGCACTCCAGATAACACCACATTGTTTGATGAATTGGTTTTGCATTTATTGGACATTGGTGATATCATTGGTGTTAAGGGCGAAGTGTTCGTCACTAAAACGGGCGAGACTTCTATCAGGGTTAAGTCTTTGACGCTGTTATCAAAATCACTTAATCCTCTGCCAATTGTAAAAGAAAAAGACGGCGTATTGTTTGATGCTTTCAGTGATCCTGAATTGCGTTACAGAATGCGTTACGTTGATTTGATCGTTAATACACATGTTAAAGAGACTTTTATAAAGCGCACAAAAGTGGTTCAGTCCTTGCGTAATACCTTTAATGCCAGTGGTTATTTAGAGGTTGAGACCCCAATTTTACAAGCCATTCACGGGGGTGCTGCTGCAAGACCATTTGTTACCCACCACAACGCATTAGACATGCCCTTGTATTTGAGAATTGCTAACGAATTGTATCTGAAACGTTTGATCGTAGGTGGTTTTGACGGTGTGTATGAATTTGCTAAAAACTTCAGAAATGAAGGCATTGATAGAACCCACAATCCTGAATTTACAGGTCTCGAAATTTATGTTGCCTATAAAGACTATCACTGGATGATGGATTACACAGAGTTAATGATCGAAAATGTTGCCAATGATGTTAACGGTTCAACTTCTGTTCAAGTAGGTGATAACACCATTAATTTTGCTAGACCATACAAACGCATTAGCATGTTTGATGCCATTAAAGAACATACTGGTATTGATGTTTCAAGTATGGACGAAGAACAGTTAAGAGCTACTTGCAAACAATTGAATATTCCAACCGATGCCAGCATGGGCAAGGGTAAATTGATTGATGAAATTTTTGGCGCAAAATGTGAAAAACATTGTATTCAGCCAACCTTCATTACGGATTATCCAATTGAGATGAGTCCTTTAACCAAGAAACACCGTACAAAACCAGGTTTGGTTGAACGTTTTGAGTTGTATGTCAACGGTAAAGAAATCGCCAATGCGTATACTGAGTTAAATGATCCAATTGATCAAAGAGAACGTTTTGAGGAACAATTAAAATTGGCAGGTAGAGGCGATGATGAAGCCATGCCTTTAGATGAAGACTTCTTAAGAGCATTGGAATATGGAATGCCTCCTACTGCAGGCTTAGGCGTTGGTATTGACCGTCTAACCATGATGATGACCAATCAGGTCAGCATTCAAGAAGTATTGTTCTTCCCTCAGATGCGCCCTGAAAAGCAGGATTAATTAAAACTCTATCGCACCAATATCTGGTTGCGCATCTCTAGTTTTGTCATTGATGTCTTTAGCGCAGCTGTTATTAGCGTCAGCTTGATTAATGGCTGCAGAGCCAGCTTTTAAAGACAAATCCCATTGATTGACGTCCTTGTACATGGGATCAATATTCCTTAGATTATTACTGCCCCAAGCATTGTAATTGCTTTTTGACTTGTAAATGCAATGGTTCATAATGGGTGTAAACAGCGCTTGATTGATGTCAAGACTAAGTTCGTTGTCCAATGTGCCCCATAGGATGCTGTTGATCAGATTCAACTTAAGATCATAATTTTTGATGACGGCATTATTCTCATCTCTTAATACATTGTTGAATAAGATCTGAGCGTCTTTTCTACCATTGCTTGGGTTGTAAAAGCTGCAATGTTTAAACGTATAATCACCACCTATATAACCAATAAATGTATTGCTCCCGCAATGACTAATGATGCTGTTTTCAAAATAAGTTTTAGCGGTTAAACCTAATACACCATAAGCGCTACAGTTTTTTATGATACTTTGTTTAACACTCAAACCATAGGTGCCGGATTCTGGTAAAGAATCTACTTGCAAACCTACTGTTGCATTTTTTATGACAGCATGAATGATTTCGTTGTTGGTACTACCTCTCCAATAATGAATTCCCCGCCATTGTCCGGGCGTATTTTGAAAGCTTACATCCAAGCGATCACCTTCAAAAATCACTGGATTAGCTTGTGTACCATTGATTTTCAGAGTGCCGAATACATTAATACTCCCCAGGTTAATCTTTTTATTATTGCTAACGATAAACGCATTAGGTGATGCATAAAAATGAGTACCTGCGCCAATGTTTAGGGTCGTGTTTTTGTCAACAAAGACCGTATTCACAATCACGTAGGGTTTATCGGTTGCGCTTAATGTGGTTGATTGATCAAAAACAGTGTCTTTCAGATAATAGGCATCCCAGCCATATGCGGCTAGTTGAACAAATGTTTGCTTGCCATTGATTTCAAACAAAATACTGTCTCTAACGATGGCAGCTTGAGTTTGATTGTTAGGCGTCAGGCTGGCCTCTACAAATACCCAAGCGCTGTCTTTAGGCAATATTTCAATATCATTAATGTTTCTTCCGGTTTGGCCATCAATATTGATTCTGTATGCTGACTGTGCGCCACCCATCACCCTCACATTGAGTTTAATGCTTTGTTTGTATGGGTTACTCACCACCATTTTTTTGGTGATTGATCGAGGGTAATTACTGCCATTTAAACGGGTAAATACGGTATCAAAAAATACCGTGTCTACAGAACAATTTACTGAACCTGGTCCCTCCAAAAACGAATACTCTTTTTTACAGGATTGCCATACAAGCGCAATCAAGCATAAAAAGCTAAGGGTTTTAAAGGTTTTCACGATCAGTTAACGGTGTCTATTGATGAATTATTGTTTGGCTTTTGGTCCTCTTGGCTGCAATGGTCTGATTTCTAAATTCACTTGATGGCAATTATCTGGAGCTTTTAATGCATGTAATATCAAATCAGATATATCCTTTGGCATTAACATATAATCATGCGCTTGTATGCCTGGGCTATTTCTAAAAAAATCAGTCTTAACACTGCCCGGATACACGCATGTCACCTTGATTTTATGGTCTCTTAATTCGCGCCATAAGCTCTCACTAAAACCTTTCACCGCCCATTTGGTAGCGCAATAAGCGCTAACCATAGGCATACCCTCAAGTCCAGCGGTACTTGATATGTTAACTATATGTCCTATGCCTTGTTGTTTCATGAATGGTACTACTAGCTTGCAAGTGTAAAACATGCCATCAACATTGGTTTGAAACATCTGTTGCCATTGTTCTATTGGCAAGTCCTCAACATTGGCAAAGTAGCCTAAACCAGCGTTATTGATGAGTATATGAATCTGTGCATGTTGGTCTACAATGTTTTGTATGGCCTTGTTAACAGCATCAAAGGAGCGGATATCTGTTGGAATAAAATGCAAGTTAGCATGATCAAAACTTGGGGCGTTGATCCCTAATCCATATACGATACAACCTTCTTGAATGAGGTCTTTGCACAATGCATCGCCAATGCCCTTACTGACGCCAGTTACAACGGCTATTTTTTTGTTTAATTCCATTTATTGGTATTTAAATTGAGCAGCCACCCAAGAGCGTTTCATTTTATGATTTATGCGCACCAATCCAAATTTAAGACATTCTTTTTCAATGTCTTCAAGGTCAGATTCATAAAAACCACTTAACAAAAGTGTACTGCCTTTATGCATGCTTTGATGGTAATATTTGATATCAGCTAATAAAATGTGTCGGTTGATGTTTGCTATAATGATATCGAACGTATTCGGATACGATTTTAGTAAACCAGCATCGCCCAAGTGCATTTCAAAATTTGTGATGTTGTTGGTTTCAATGTTTTCTTGAGCATTTTCGTAACACCAGCTATCGTTGTCTATACCAATGACTTTATTGCAACCAATCATACAAGCTAAAATGCCCAATATGCCTGTTCCGGTTCCCATATCTAAAATGGTTTTGTTGGCAAGTTCAATTTCTAAAATATACTCTGCCATCATGCTGGTGGTTTCATGATGTCCAGTGCCAAAACTCATTTTAGGGTCTATGACAATTTCGTATTTGGCTTTTAGGTCAGTTTGATGAAAGCTGCTTTTAATCAAGCATTGTTCGCCAATAACAATGGGTTGAAAGTAATTTTTTTCCCATTCTTCATTCCAATTTTTAGGCTCAATGATTTCAATTTGATACTGTTTCTCGCACAAACCTTTCTCAATCAGTTCATCTATGAGTGTTTTAATATCTGCCTCAGAATGCTCATCAACAGCCACATATGCTTTAACTTGCTCATCTTCTGCTGAGCCTTCAAATCCAAATTCTGATAAATAGGCTGCAATAATTTCTACATGTTCCTCAAAAGGTTCTGTAGCGTTAATGGTGACTTCAAAATAATTTTTCATGTGCTTAATAATCAGATAGTATTTGTCCGAGTTTGTATACATCCTCAAACGTATTGTACAAGCCTACTGGAGCCATTCGGATGACATTCGGATTACGCCAATCGGCAATTACACCGTGTTGTGTCAGATGGTCGAATACAGATTTGCCATTGTCGCCAGTCAAAATACTGATTTGGCAGCCACGTTCGGGCGCCGCCGGCGTAATGATCTCCAAATCCAAAAATTTGTTGTTTTTACAAGCTTCAAGAATAATAAATTCCAAGTAAGCATTCAACTGTTGTCCTTTTTTAATGATGCGGTTTATGCCGGCTTTCGCAAATATCTCAAGCGAAGCTTTGTGCACAGACATGCTCAAAACGGGCGCATTGCTCACTTGCCAACCTGCAGCACCGGGTTCTGGAATAAATCCTTTAAGCATTTTAAAACGCTCTGATTCATTGTGTCCCCACCAGCCAGCAAATCGTGGCAAAGTATTGTCGTTGGCGTATTTTTCATGAATAAACACGCCCCCAACACTGCCAGGGCCTGAATTCAAATATTTATAACTGCACCAAGCTGCAAAATCAACATCCCAATCGTGCAAATGCAGTTCGATATTGCCTACCGCATGCGCTAAATCATAGCCCACCTTTGCACCAACGGCATGGGCTTTTATGGCGATGTCTTTCAGGTCAAATACTTGTCCGGTATAATACTGTACACCACTAAAAAACACTAGTGCCAATTGGTCTTTGTGGTCTTCAATGCATTGAATGATGTCTTCATGTCTGAGACTGTGCTCGCCTGGTCTTGGCGCCACTTCAACAATGGCATCTTTAGGATCAAATCCATGAAATTTCACTTGAGATTCCACCAAATACATGTCACTCGGAAATGCACCAGCTTCCATAATGATCTTGAAACGCGCTTTATTTGGTCTGTAAAAACTCACAAATAAAAAGTGTAAATTAGAGCTGAGTTGATTCATTACAACCACCTCTATTGGTTTTGCACCAACTATATTGGCGACATTTTCAGATAAAAATTTATGGTAATGAAACCAAGGATTTTTTCCATGGAAATGGCCTTCAACACCAAGGTTTTTCCAATCTTCTAGTTCAGTTTGAAGTGCCTTTTCGGCTGATTTTGGCAATAAGCCCAAAGAATTACCAGTTAAGTAAACACAAGGCTTTCCTTGTATTTCTGGCACATAAAATTCCGATCTAAATCCTGTTAAAGCATCTTCGCTGTCTGCTTTTCTTGCGAAAGCTAAAGCATTTTCAAATTGCATCCTGCAAATGTAATATCTTAAGTTCACTTAAGTTGCCACAAAAAGACAGGATTATCATCAGCTTTTATGACACTGTCGATTTTTGTGTAATTGGATTTATAAAAGTCAGGATCAGGTAAAAACCACGAGAAATACGAAGTGGTATGGGTGGTGATTAGGAAATCAGGCTTGTGCTCGCTCAACTCTTTCCAAATGCGCGTGCGATTTTGTAATCCTTGTGCGGATTCGTTGAAATGGACTTGAAGGGCAACTGGAAGAAAGGTAGGGTAGCTGAGCCCAGATTTTACATAATAACCGCCTTTGTCGACATAGTCAATAAACAAAGTTTTATTGGGGTGTTTTTTGAGTGTTTTTACAATATTGTCTTCTTGGTATGGCTGTAAGTCATAATTGAGTTTTATGGGCTGTTTATCTATGTTAAACATTTGTATTAGGCCTAAGACTACAACAGTAAACATCAATGCGTTTTTATACTGTTGATTAAATGCCCCATACAGCAGCGCAAAAACCACATAAAAGAGTGCAAAAAATGGATAATAGTAATGACCAAAATTATAAGGTGAGCTAATAAAGATAAAGGCTGAGGCAAATAAAATAAACCATGCGCTGATGACAGTGCCATAAAGTTGCTTTTGAAACAGCAATTTATAAGACATATAAATCATTATAAACAATAGCCCAACCGCATAGGTTAATAAATGTTCATAAAGATCATTGATTTTGGTTTTAAGTGCGATGATTTGATCAGACTGCACGTAGCTTAAATTGTATTGGATACTTTCAATAAACCCATGAAGCGCATGTTGTCCGTTTTTATCCGTGCTCATGCTTAATAATATCAAACAAATGACACTTGGGATCAAACTTGAAGCAATTAGTTTTATCCTTTCATGACCTTGTTTCAATTGAAGTAAAAACATGATCATAGCGGCAATATAAAGCAACAAAAAAGGCTCCTTAAACCAAAAGCTTGCACCGACAGAACAAGCGCCCAATAAGAGCATTCTGAATTGTTTGTGATGCATGTAATGGGTGTAAGCCGCAATACCCACTATAATACAAGCACTGCCATAAATTTCAGTCACTAAGCCTTCTGCAATGTTGTTTTTATAAACCGTAAAATAACTGGCTATGATTGCAATGATGAGCGACAATCCAAATGTTTCAGTTTGTCTGTATAAGATGTAAAATTGACAAGCTGCTGTGACTAAAAATACACTTATCGCAAGTGCGTATAGGGCGTATACATGGTTCGGAATTATAAGGTAAAACAGTTCAATCAAATAAAACAGTCCAGGCGGCTTGTTTTCCCATGCGTTTAAATACAAAGTGCCACCTTGTAAATCTTTTAAAGCAATCGCTGAAAATATTCCTCCATCGGTATACAATACGCCAGGTTGTATCATCGCCATAAATAATCCTAGGGCAAAAGCCATATTAGCTAGTGCACCAAAATACAATTTATGTACTTTGTAACTAGGCGAATTGCTTAGAAAGATCTTTTGCAATGTGTTCGGTGATTTCGTTTAATAGCTCGTAGACATCTTCAAAACCGCTTTGATCACCAAAATAGGGATCAGGAACAATCTGGTTTTGATGATTAGGGTGCCAATCGCATAAGCGTTTTATTTTATGAGACATTGAAGCATTTAAGGCCTGTACATCTTTTAAGTTCTGATGATCCATGACCAAAATATGATCAAATTGATCAAAATCTTCTTGTCTTATTTGGCGGGCTTTGTGGGTTAATTCAATGCCATATTTTTGAGCAGTGGCTCGCATTCTTGGATCAGCCAATTCTCCAGCATGCCAGTTGCCTGTTCCACATGAATCCACTTGCACAAACTCTGATAAGCCCATTTTATCTAAATGAGAGGCCATAAGCCCCTCTGCCATAGGGCTTCTACATATATTTCCTAAACAAACAAATAGCAATCTCATAGGGGTATTACATGGTGCCCATTTCGGTTTTTATGCCGCGCTGTCCATTGCATTTTTTGGGACCACCACATGCACTCATGCCGATGATTAGTGCTGTAAAGAGAATTAATCTAAAGAGGTGCTTAGTATTCATATTAACCATAACGACAAAATTATTATTTACATTGTATGGTTGTGAGCATTATTGAATTAAATTTGTCAACACCAATTGAAAACGCCCGCCATCATAGCGTTCATAGTCATCATTACAAGTTCTGTAGCTTTGTCTGAAACGCGACGATTAAAGCTTTCGAGCAATCCACTTAACTACACTTTGCCGCAAAGCATAGATACCAGTCACTTACAAATGACTTTTAATCAATTGATCAATATTTACCGTTTAAATGGTCATTTAGAAGCCAGTATAGATGGCTTTCAAATAGATTCATCTGATGTGAAGGTTGCCTTTCATGCCGGTCCAAGATATGCCATGAAAGTAACGCAACTATTGGTTGACAGTCCGATTTTTGTACCTCAAATACAAGGCTATACTTCTCCAATTGATTCAACTATTTTTTTGCAACAAGCTTACACGCTATTAACCCATCTTGAAAACCATGGATTTCCCTTTTCGAGGGTTGAACCTCATTATCAAATTTCTGATTCCTTACTCCTGGTAAAATTTCAAATTCATTGTGGTCCAAAAGTCGTTTTTGACACCGTTCATCTTGAAGGCGAAAGACTTCTGAGTCAAGCATTTTTAGCAGCGTATATTGGCATGGCACCAAACGCTTTATACAATGAATCCGTTTTTAAAAGCATTGATAAACGACTCAATCAATTGCCTTTTTTACGCATTGAACATCCGAGTCAAATGGCCTTTTATGGCTCTGGTAAAGCAAAGCCCTTTGTGTATGTAAAATCAAGACCTAGTGATCAAGTAAATGCCCTCTTGGGATTTGCTCCAAACGCTAATAACGATAAGCTTTTACTTACTGGAGAACTACAACTAAAATTGAATAATTTATTTAGATCAGCAAAGGCATTTCAACTGCATTGGAGGAGCTTCAAACCCAATACTCAAGAACTTAAGTCTAGCATTAACTTACCCTATATTCTATCAAGTCCTTTAGGTCTTGATCTTAAACTTAATTTTTTAAAATACGATAGCAGTTTTAGCACCACTCAGTCTCAAATAGCTTGCCAATATTATACCTCCGGTCTAAACGGATTGCAGTGGTTTTATCAACGCAGTAGCACCAATTTAAATGCGGTTGACACCCTTCAAATCAGACTTAACAAGCGTTTACCTCAGTCTCACAGTATGCTCGTTCAACAGTATGGCCTTCAATGGATCATGTCAAATTTAGACCAAGCATTGAATCCTACAAGAGGTGTACAGATTGATGCCAAATTATCTGCTGGTTACAAAACATTGATCAAAATACCCAGTATCGAACAATTGCGTTGGGGAGGACATTCTATTTACGACTCAATGCAATTAAAAACACTACAAGGTCAATATGCATTTAAATGCGATGTCTATCAACCAATTCAATCCACTCAAACCATACGATTTGGTTGTCAGATGGCTCAAATTATTGCTCAACAAGTCTATTTTAATGAATTATTTCGCGAAGGCGGATTGAATTCTTTAAAAGGTTTCAATGAACAAAGTATATTTGCAAGCAACTTCAATATGTTGGATTTAGAGTACAGAAAACTATTATCGCCTTTGAGTCATGTCAAGTGCTTTATAAACGGCGCATATTATGAAGATAAAAACAGCTCTAGAACCACGCCTTTGTATCAAAAAGCTTTTGGGTTTGGCATTGGTGCTAGTTTGCAAACATCAGCTGGCTTATTACAACTGAATTACGCATTAGGGAAGCAATTAGGAGAGCCCATTATTATCAAGAATGGCAAGTTTCATATAGGTATTAGCAATTATTTTTAGATCTGTCATTATAGCGTTATTGTTAATTGGCTTAGCTTTTCAGTCCAAAGCTCAAGGCATAGACACTACTTCATTGAATCATGAAGATTCTTTGGAATTGATGCGTATTGATAGCCTCTATCAAGATTCTATAATGAAGATTGACACGCTTTTTTACTCAAAATTCATACCCTATGACCGAGAGATCTTTAGAAAGTCAAAAATCAATTTGAGAAAAACACTGACCGCCTCTCACAACCCACCTATTCGTAAAAACCTTAATAATTATTTGCTGTTTATATGGGCCTTTGTGCTGGCATTGTGTATTTTGTTTTTCAAGAATACCTATGCTTTGCAGTATCGACTGATCAATAAAGCTTGGTTCAGCAGCATTAGTTTCAATGAATTTTTTACCACACAAACCAGTGTATTTACCAATAGTAAACTTTTAACTTGGTTCATCATTAGTCAGAGTTTGGCTATGGGTTTGTTTGTATTTATTAAAGCAAGTTATGCCTTTCAGGACACGCCAGATCTATTGATAGTGTTATATGTGTCACTATTTACAATTCTTTTAATGCTTTTCAATCAATGGTTAAAAAATGTATTTGCCTTTGCTTTTAGCCAGCCAGCTTTAAATAAAGATTATGCCATTATATACCGTATTCATGCTTATTCAGCTACAATGGTATTATTGCCCGTATTGCTTTTGGTGTATTACAGTTCAACCTTAAATTTGAGGTTGATTGTCATTATTATTTTAGTGGTATATATGATGTTGGTGTATGCTACCAGCATCTTTAAGTTTGTGTTTTCGGGCCGCTTTTTGCAAAACCAATCTAATTTCATTTTAATTTTATATCTTTGCGCCTTCGAAATTTTACCATTATTGGTATTAATTAAGTCGATAAACACCATTTTAGCATATGACTAAAGAGGCTAAAGTTAAAACCATACTTGTTTCTCAAAACAAGCCAGAGCCAGGCAAGAAATCTATTTTTGATGATATCATTGCTAAGTATAAGCTTAAGGTGGATTACAGATCCTTTATTCAAGTTGACGCGGTGCCTGGAAAAGACATCAGGCGCAACAAAGTCAATATATTAAATCACACTGCCATTATTTTTAATTCAAAAAATGCAGTAGATCATTTTTTTAGAGTTGTAGAAGAGTTAAGAATTGAAATTCCTCAAGATATGAAGTATTTCTGCTTAACAGAGGGCATAGGCTTATACATTCAGAAGTATATTTTCTTGAGAAAGCGTAAAGTGTTTTATCCTAAAACCAATTTAGAATCTGATTTTTTGAATTTGGTGTTAAACCATAAAACAGAAAAGTACTTGTTCCCTTGTTCTGACATCAGAAAATCAACCATTCCTGACTTTTTTAAGAAAAATAAATTGGCTTTTGAAGAAGCTACATTTTACAAAACGGTTTCAGCGGACTTAAGTGATTTGGAAAACGTGTTTTATGATATCATAGTCTTCTTTAGTCCTGCAGACATCAAATCTTTGTTCGATAACTTTCCTAAATTCAAACAGAATAATACCCGTTTGGCCGCATTTGGCGAGAGCACTCAGAGAGCCATTACTGAACATAAATTGAAGTGTAACAGTCCAGCTCCAACAAAAGACAATCCGTCAATTGTTAAGGCTATTGAAGAGTACATTAAAAAAGTGAACGCTTAATATTGAGCATGGATCAAATGGGCTTTACCTTGCCATTCGGTAATAAAAAGATAATCTGCACCACCTTCTTTCAAGTTTAA
This sequence comes from Flavobacteriales bacterium, assembly GCA_040379725.1. Classification (GTDB taxonomy): domain Bacteria; phylum Bacteroidota; class Bacteroidia; order NS11-12g; family UBA955; genus JABMMZ01. The sequence goes on along the minus strand of JBEIKN010000006.1, from coordinate 8,509 downwards.
TTTTAGATACGTTTCTTGGGTATTAAATTTCAATCCTCTGGTTTTAACGTTGGCTTTGTCAATGCCTTTACTGTTCAAATAGGATTTGCATGCCCTCGGGTTAAATGGCATATCATGAATGATATGAAACACTCTGCCCATGGCATTTTCAGGAGAATTGTCTGAAGAAAACCAACCAAATATCGGTTGTATGCTGTACCAAGCTTCGGATGCTGCATAGTTTGATTGCTGTCTTAGTTTATTGATACAAGTAGCGGTTTCAATAAAGTAGTTCCCCATCTTTTTCTCTAAAGGGAAACTTGCCGACTGGCCATCAAAGCGCTTAGTTAAGGTATTGTTTTTTTGTACATCAATGCAGGTCATTTGAGGTACAGCAGTGTAATCTTTTTGAAGTTCTATGAGCAATTCTTTCATTTCATTTCCGACCGAAATGCTGTAAAAATGAGCAATGTTTTTAAGCTCCTTAATGGCCATTGCATGGTCATACATAGGCGAACATTTGATCAATATTTTTGATGATAGTTTGAACAAGTACTCCTGCATTTCAACCACATTAGGACTGTGTTCTGACAAAAGAATTTGTCTTTTCTCATCGCTTCGCCTGTCAGGGTCCAGATAAATCAAGTCAAAATGAGCATTAGGCTGTTTTAGGCAATAATTTTCTGCAGTGTCTGTAATGCGTTGAACCGTTGTAACCCCTAACTGTTTGGCATTGTAATCAAACAGTGTATTGAGTGTTTCATTGGCATCTATAGCGGTAACATGACAGCCATTGCGCGCAAAAGCTAAGTCGTCAATTCCTAAGCCAGAACATAAACTTAGCATACTATGAATACCTGTAAACAATTGGGTTTTTAGTTCAGCAGTAGTTTCAGAACTGGCTTGTTCAAGACTGCGTTTATTGGCAAATCCCCCAGCCTGCGCCAAAAGAGGACATTTTTTATTAAGTCCATCGCGGAGTTGTGCTTGATCAGCCACAAAGTTTACAAGCGCACCTAATCGGGTTTTGTTTTGGTATATAAAGGTATCAATACCAATCTCTAATGCTTGGTCTACAAGCAAATTAATTTCTGGTTTAAGTTGATATGTATTACTTTTGTGTAACAATGTTTACAAATAAAAATTTCAAAACCATTTTAGGTTTGGCGCTGGTTTTATCATTAATGGCATCTTGCGGCGGTCGTAGAGACCGTTGTCCATCTGTTTACAAAAGTAAGGCAGATAAAACAATTATCACAGCATAAATCTTGCAATGAATTGGCTTGAATTAATAGATATTAATCAATTAGATAATATTGATCAAGAATCTATCAATCAATCAGTTATAATTTTCAAGCATTCTACTCGTTGCAGTATTAGCAACATGGTTAAAGACCGCTTCGAAAGACAGTGGCCCAATCAAGAGGATCACACTAAAATCTACCTTTTGGATTTATTGAACCACAGAGACCTTTCCAATGAAATTGCTTCGAGGTATCAAATTGAACATCAATCACCCCAAGTAGTAATCATCAAAAACAAACTTTGTACCTATGTGGCCAACCACAATGGTATTTCAGCTGATGCAACCGTTCAAGCTTGTGTCTGATACTGAATTGTAATGTTTTGTTGCAGATCTGGATGTAGGCTTAAAGAAACCGGGCAAGTTTTAGCGACTCTTTCAATGGCTATTTGTTCGTGTTCACTTAATGTTCTTGGGCTACAAATGGTTAAATTTACATCAATGCCAACAATTCTTCTGGGGCCTTCTTGACTCATGATTTTAGTCACTTCCGCAAATGAACCGTCCATAATGATGTCGTGGTTTTGCGCATAAATACCTAAAACAGTTAGCATGCATGATGCTAATGAAGTTGCAGCCAAATCAGTTGGAGAAAAAGCTTCTCCCTTTCCATGATTATCTGTTGGAGCATCTGTGATGATGCTGTTATTTGAGGCTAAATGTTCTGCCTTGGTTCTTAATTCACCTGAATATATTACTTTTGATGTTGCCATATGTGCTTGCAAATCTATATGAAAAAAAGGCAATTTTTAAGCGGCCTATTTTTACTTGTTTGTTTGTCTTTTTATCAGGAAATACAAGCACAGGAAGCCTATGACATTACTTTTGAGGATGCCTCAAATGAATTTGGAGGCATTTTAAATCCATCTGGCGTCGGTCTTTTTTACAGGCATACATCGCCGGCTCTTAGACAAAAAAGCAAACTATGGGAAATAGCCTTTTCAGGTATTCATGACTTCAGAGAAAAAAAGATCATGAATCAAAAACTATTTGGTACAACACCCTATGTTTTTGCGAAAGTTAACCGCTTATATGCCCTAAGACCATTTGTGGGTATTCAAAGAACCATTTCTGAAAAATCCACCAGAAACAGTGTAGGAATCAATGTTTTCGGTGCTTTTGGCCCATGTTTAGGATTTTTAAAACCCAATTACGTGGTGATTGAGGTGCCTGATCCAGCCAATCAACGTTATGTAACTAAATCTGTTAAATACGACCCAGAGATACACAAATATGAAGACATAGTTGGTTATGCACCGTTTCGATATGGATTGAATGATACAAAAGCGCTTTTAGGCCTTTCATTTAAAGCTGGCGTTAATTTTAACTGGGGCTATTACAGTCAGGAGTTTAAATCAATTGAATTGGGCTGTATGATTGATTTTTTACCCAGTAAACCAGAAATATTACATTATGTAGCAAACAAAAGCTTTTTTTCTGCGTTTTATGTTAGTTTTGCATTTGGAAACAGTTATTGATTATGAGTGATTTGACCATTGATTCACCAAGAAAAAGAACCAAGCCTGATTGGTTAAAGATAAAAATTCCTTTAGGGGAAACTTACAGCGAAGTTAAAAAGATCGTTCAAACCCATAAGTTGCATACCATATGTGAAGATGGTAAGTGTCCTAATATGGCTGAATGCTGGGGTGCCGGAACAGCAACTTTTATGATTTTGGGTAATGTTTGTACACGTAGTTGTTCATTTTGTGCAGTGGCTACAGGTCGTCCAAATGAATATGATTTAGACGAACCTAAACGTGTTGCAGAAGCCATTAAATTGATGAAAGTAAAACATGCTGTAATCACCTCTGTTAACCGCGACGAATTAAAGGATAAAGGCGCTACTGTATGGGCTGCAACCATTAGAGAAGTTAAACTTCAAAACCCAGGCGTGACTATGGAAACATTGATTCCAGACTTTAAAGCCCAATGGGATTTGTTAGAAATGGTGGTGAATGAAAAACCTGAAGTTATTAGCCATAATATGGAAACTGTTGAGCGCCTATACCGTTTGGTGAGACCTCAAGCCAAATACGAAAGAAGTTTAGAGCAAATCAAACGTACCAAAGCACTTGGGGCAAGAACCAAAAGTGGCATCATGTTGGGATTGGGCGAAACACCCGAAGAGGTATCAAAAGCCATGGATGATCTTGTAAGTAATGGCTGTGATGTGCTCACTCTTGGCCAATATTTACAACCGACCAAAATGCATTTGGAAGTGGCTGAATTTATTACCCCAGAGCAGTTTGCGGCTTACAAAGAAATAGGCATGCAAAAAGGCTTTAAAATAGTCGAAAGTGGTCCTATGGTTAGGTCGTCTTATCATGCTGAAAAGCACATATAAAAATATATTGTGTGTCAGTCTTTTTTTAATTACATTTGAAAATTGTTATTTTTAGACTTTTTATGAAAAATAAAATCTTATTTGTTTTAGTTGCATGTGGCGCTGCTTATGGCATCAGCAATTTGTCTGTTCAAAAGAGCGAATACAAGCCAAGAACTGCTTCAAAAATTGACGAAGTATTAACCTTCCAAAGAGCTGGTGGTAAAATTGCCGCAGGTATGTCAGAGTTTTTTGGCGCGTTGAGAAACAACCCTGCTACTGGCATGGTTAGCCCAGCAGAATACATGGCTGCTGTTGAAGCTTCAATGAAAATGCAAACAAAACGTTCAGTCAACTCAGTATGGAATGAACTAGGTCCTGATAACGTTGGCGGTAGAACCCGTGCATTTTTAATTGATAAAGATTCTACAAACATCATGTATGTCGGTAGTGTGAGTGGTGGATTATTCAAATCTACAAGCAGAGGTTTGTCTTGGACACCAATCAATGATTATCAAGATAACTTAAATGTTTCATGCATCGCTCAAGCTGCTACAGGTGAGATCTGTTATGGTACTGGCGAGGGCGAGTTCGTTTCAATCACCGGTACTTCATTAGGTACTCCAGGTTTTGCTGGTGCAGGTATATTCAGATCAACTAATCGCGGTAGATCTTTCACAAGATTAGCAGCTACAGCCAATTTTGGCAATATCAACTCTATGGCATCCGACAAACGCGATGGTAAAAGTTTGATTTACGCTTCAACCTCTGGTGGTATCAGAAAATCAATTGATGGTGGTGCAACTTGGACCATGGCTAAAACCGGAAACAGCAAAGAAGTTAAAGTTGCTACAAACGGTATGGTGATTGCTCAATCAGCATCAACCATTGTTAAGAGTACGGATGATGGTAGTACTTGGACAACCATCACACCTCCTAATGTATCGATCTCAAGAGCTTCAATTGCTATATCTCCACAAGACCCAAATTATGTTTACATCATGGTGTCTGGAAATGATTCAAAATTAGTTGGTGTTTTCAGAACAAAAGATGCAGGAAGCAGTTGGGAGCAAATTATAGCTGCAAGTAGTAATTATTTTGATCCTTTGATTTCATTAGCCAGTTCACAAGGTTATTACAACAATGTTATTACAGTAAATCCATTGGATAAAAACCACATCATCATGGGTGGTGTAGCTTTAGCTGAATGGAGAGAAGGTAACAATCCTAAATACATCGCTTCACAAAACGACTTTGGTGGCGCTAATCCAGCTTATGTGCACGCAGACAAGCACGTTTTAGAGTGGGATATGAGCACTACACCTCCAACACTGATATGCGGTAACGATGGTGGTTTGTTCTTCAGTTCTGATAACAACAAAACCTTTACGGCCAAAAACCAAGGCTTTAACGCGACACAATTCTATGCGGTTGCTGCTGATTATATGGGCAACGTTGTAGGAGGAACTCAGGACAACGGTACTCAATACATCAACAAAAAAGGTAATACTAAAAAAGCTGCTGTTGAGATCAAAGGTGGCGATGGTTTCCAAACAGAAATTTCAGTTAAAGACAACTCAATCATATTTGCTGAAACATACTACGCTAACGTTACCCGTTCAAGAGATTTTGGTAAAACACAATCTTGTTTATGGGACAGAAGAATTGCAAAAACCTTTATCAGTTTAACTGATACAGCAAAATATTGCGAACACAATCATTCTTCTAACTATGCGCCTTTTAATACTAAATTCCGTGTGTGGGAACATTCAGATCCAAACAACAAAGAATCTAGATTGTTCTTAGCCATCAATGGTTCAGTTTGGATGGGCATCGGTGTGACTGATTTCCAAAAAGAACCAGAATGGTATATGTTGACTTCTGCTATTGGCAATGGTCAAGTATGGGACTTAGAGCCTACCAACGATGGTAATTCATTGTTCATTTCTAACAGCAATAGCATTTATAGAATTGATGGTATCAATTCTGCTACCTACTACAAATGGTCAAACTACAACGCTGTACCTCCTGGAATCAGCTTTAAAGATTTAGGTTTCAGTGCTAACGGTTCAAGAGCTATTTCATCAGTCAACTTAGATCCTAATGATAACAACACAGCATTGATCACTCTTGGACAATATGGTTCAAGCAATTATGTCTACAAAGGCACCAATATGTTGGGTACAACGGCTACATTTACAAACATCACCAGTAATTTACCTTCAATGCCAGTGTATGATGGTTTAATAGCCTTAAGCAGTGCTAACTTGATGTTCTTGGCGACTGATTTGGGTGTATATGCTTCAGATGATGGTGGTGCTACTTGGTCTGCACAAACCAATGCAACCAATAAATTCCCTAAGGTAGCGACATTGTCAATTCGTCAATACGTATTCCCAGGTAGAAACAGAGGTTCAATTTATGCCGGCACACATGGTAGAGGCTTCTACGAATGCCAACAATACTTCACCAATGTGAATGATGTTCAAAATACTAAGTCTTCAAATGCACTTAAATTATACCCTAATCCTTCTGACGATGTGGTTAATGTTAGCATTGACACCAAAGGTAATGTTGAAGATATAACCGTTAAAGTGCTTGACTTTACAGGTAAAACAGTTATTACTAAAGTCATTGGTAAAATGACTTCTCATACCAATGAAGTGTCTCTTGATACCAAGGCTTTACAAGCAGGCACCTATATTGTAACTGCAACTGGTAATGGTGGTTACAATTACGGCATTTTGAAATTGGTCATCAGACATTAATGGTTAAATGAATTCAATGAAAGCCCTCAATTGAGGGCTTTTTTTATGGCAATTTCACTCGAACATATTAGGCATATTCAGGGGATTAAGCAGTTGGCTAATGACTGTAGTTTGCATGCTGAAGTTTTAAATGCTGTAGTGGATGCTTTAAATGATCGTTCCTACACAAGAGCTTATAACGCCTCATGGATATTAGCACATTGTTTTACAGATCATCCGGAATTATATCAATCAAATTACACACAAACTTTGTTGGATGCTGCATCTGCCTTTACCAATAAAAGCGGCATTCAGCGCAATGTGCTAAAAATTTTCCAAACAGTTGTAGTCCATCCACCTCAAGTTGAAACCGTTGTAGAGTTGGCACTAAATACTTTAGAAAATGTTCGTGCAGAGACTGCTCTAAGAGCCTTTTCAATCACCGTTTTAGAAAGATATATACACCATTACCCGGAACTCATTTTAGATACTGTGTTTTTAATTGAGCGCGAATTGCCAAATGCCGGCGCTGCCTTTACCGTTAGAGCAAAGCGGTTCCTTAAATGCTATGCACAATACAAAGCATGAGTTTTGTGAAGAGTTTAATTTTGTAAAACAGTATCTAAGGCCTTATTTTGTAATGGTTTGAAGCTGTTTAAGACACAAATAGATTTAGCGCATCATTTAAATGTCATTAGGGACAAAGGGCAAAGCATTGGATTTGTTCCCACCATGGGGGCGCTTCATGATGGTCATATAGAATTGGTTAAACAATCTAAGGCAGACAACGACGTGACGGTTGTCTCTATTTTCATCAATAAAAAGCAGTTCAATAACCTCGAGGATTTTAACAATTACCCACAAAACATTAGTAATGACAAGCATTTATTGGAGCAAGTAGCTTGTGATGTCCTGTTTATGCCTGATCATGATGACATGTATCCTAAATCTTATGCACCCATAATACTAGATCTCGGCCATTTAAATACTGTTCTAGAGGGCCCCAATAGACCGGGTCACTTTGATGGCGTTGTTCAAGTTGTGAACCGCTTGTTTGCCTATGTGCTGCCAGATGTGGCCTATTTTGGTCTTAAAGATTATCAGCAATGCATGGTCATAAAAGTATTGCAAGAGGCTTATTACCCTAATATTCAATTACAGTTTTGCGCAACTGTAAGATTGGATTCGGGTTTAGCTATGAGTTCACGCAATCTCAGACTATCTAAACATGGCGTTGAATTGGCGGCTCAATTGTTCAAAATGCTTGATATGATTAAACGCTTATCCCAACACATAGAAGCCAGCGATGCGCTCAAATACGCGGTTCATTTATTAGAACAAAAACACATCGAAGTGGAGTATTTAACTTTGGCTCATGCCGACACCTTACATTTGGGTAAAAAATGGTTTAAAAAAAATAAAAATGTGGTGTTAATTGCAGCTAAAATCGAAGGCATTAGATTGATAGATAATATTGTTTTTTAGTATGTCATTTATTCAAGCAAAAGCATCCTATTTAGAGGCTTTACAAGCACATTTGAAGCAATTCAGTGACATTGATTTGCTAAAAAAACGCTTGACTTATTCTAGGTGGAAAGTAGCTGAAAACCTCGATAAACTCTTGTTCGAATTTGAGACAAATGTTAAAAAGAACAATGGTCAAATGGCTTGGTGTCCAGATGCAAAGAGTGCTTTAGCTCATTTGAACAAACACATCAACAACTTTAACAAAGTCGCCTTCTTTAAACACAATGCCGTTAAACACTTTGTTAAATATGTAGACATTGCTCTGCCAGAACCACCAGAACAACCCGAAGTCGTTGTTGTAGGGGCTAAGTTCATTATGGCTAATACTGGCAGTTTTTATTCTGTTTTAAACCAATCTTCGGAATACCAGCAGGTTTTAAAGGCCAAAAAGATTATAGTGATTGCAGGAGTTGACAGCATGTTGGCGCTTCAATCAGAATTGTATGCAGCTAAACAGTTATATGCCTTGTATGAAACAGGGCAATTGAGTTATCCATTTGAGCTGCTTACCAAACCCGGAAAAATCAAAGGGCTTAACGCTGAAGTCATTTTATTGTTAACAGATATCAATAAGCACCGATTATTGGAACAGCCTCAACACAGAGCCTTGTTTAATTTGCTCAATTT
>JBEIKN010000005.1:0-21850 GCA_040379725.1 Flavobacteriales bacterium | reverse complement strand
TTCACATTGATACTGGTTGGCTTGGCTACACCAATGGCATAACTTACCTGAACCAATACTTCTTTACACAAGCCTGCAGCTACAAGGTTTTTAGCAATATGACGAGTGGCATAGGCTGCACTTCTGTCAACTTTTGAAGGATCTTTACCGCTAAATGCACCACCACCATGAGCACCTTTTCCACCATAAGTATCAACGATGATTTTACGCCCTGTAAGACCTGTGTCACCGTGTGGTCCACCAATTACAAATTTACCTGTAGGGTTAATGTGGTAGGTGATTTTGTCGTTGAATAATTTCTTGTATTTAGGGTATTTGGCCTTCACTCTAGGAATGAGAATGTCAACCATATCCTTTTTAATTTTAGCCAACATTTTAGCCTCAGAATCAAAGTCATCGTGTTGAGTTGAAATAACGATGGCATCAATTCTTACAGGTTCGTTTTTATCATTGTACTCAAGTGTTACTTGGCTTTTAGCGTCAGGTCTTAAATATTTAATGGCTTTGTTTTCTCTTCTTAAAGCGGCCAATTCAATTAGAATTTTATGCGATAAATCAAGTGCCAAAGGCATGTAATTTTCAGTTTCAACTGTGGCGTAACCGAACATCATACCTTGGTCGCCAGCGCCTTGTTCTTCTTTTTTCTTTTTATCTACCCCTTGGTTGATGTCTGATGATTGCTCATGAATGGCTGATAAAACACCACAAGAATTGGCTTCGAACATGTATTCGCTTTTAGTGTAACCAATTTTCTTAATCACATCTCTTGCAATGGTTTGAACATCAAGATAAGCTGATGACTTAACCTCGCCAGCCAATACCACTTGACCTGTGGTTACAAGGGTTTCGCAAGCCACTTTACTTTGTGGATCAAACGCAAGAAAATTGTCAATGAGGGCATCACTGATTTGGTCGGCCACTTTATCTGGGTGTCCTTCTGATACCGATTCTGAGGTAAATAAATAAGGCATATGTTTTACAAATAGTAGTGCAAAAGTAAGCGATTAATTGAATGTTTGCAAAGAAGTAAAAAGATGCTTAATGATGGATCTCTTCGCCTTCCATTTTACTTACTGCGACCGTAGCCACAGCATTCCCAACAACGTTTGTAGCGGTTCGTCCCATATCAAGGAATTGGTCAATTGGCAACAATAAAGCCAATCCTGCTTCAGGTATTCCAAAGCCTGCAACAGTAGCTGCTATAACTACCAGCGACGCTCTTGGTACACCGGCTATACCTTTGCTGGTCACCATTAATACCAATAGCATGGTGATTTGTTGAGTTAAGCTTAAATCAATACCATAGGCTTGTGCTATTAAAATAGAGCCAAATGTCATATACATCATGCTGCCATCAAGGTTAAATGAATACCCTAGAGGCAAAACAAAACTGCTGATCTTTTCTTTGATACCAAAGCGGTCTAATTGATTCAATAATTTGGGATAAGCAGATTCACTGCTGGCTGTTGCAAAAGCTAACATTAATGGTTCTTTGATATGACTTAACAAGGACCATGTTTTTTGTCTGATCATGATGAAACACAAGCCGATTAACACCACCCAAAGCAAAGCCAATCCACCGTAAAAAACAGCGATCAATTTGCTGTAATCACCCAAAATACCAATGCCTTTTTCGGCAATCACAACTGAGATAGAAGAGAATACCGCTAAAGGGGCAATCCACATGATGTAATTGGTCAATTTGAGCATGGCATGCGCTAGTGCATCCATCAATGAAATCATAGGTTTTCCTTTGTCTCCTATGGCAGATAATGCCAATCCAAAAAAGACAGAAAACACAACAATTTGTAATACGGTTTTATGAGTTGATAAAGCAACGATAATGTTTTCAGGAAACAATTGATCAATGAAATGCAAAAGGGTGAATTCTTGGGTTTGAATTTGACTGCTGCTTAAATGCTGAACTTGTTCAGTAAATGCGGCGCCTGGTTGTAAAGTATTGACCAAAACCAAGCCTAAAGTTAAAGACATTAAACTGGCAAAAATAAACCAACCAATCGTTTTGATGCCCATACGGCCTACGGATTTTGCATCACCAATATTAGCAACACCAACTACCAATGTGCTTAGCACCAAAGGTCCAATAATGAGTTTAATGAGCTTTAAAAACACATAGCTGCCCAATTTGGTGTTTTCAATATACAACTGCAAACTGTCAGGATTGTTCTTAAACAGATTGTTGACGATAGCTCCGGCAATGATTCCGCCAATAAGTCCAGCTAATATCCAATAGGTTAGTTTGTTTTTCATTTACTTATCCGAATAAATATTCAAAGGCTTCTTCAATTTTCCCAATTTGAATCAACTCAATTTTGTTGGATTGGGTCTGTATGCCTTTATTGTATTTTGATATCATAATGGCCTTGAATCCAAGTTTCTCAGCCTCTAAAATTCTTTGTTCTATCCTTGCGACTGCTCTAACTTCTCCACTGAGTCCAACTTCGCCAGCAAATGCAATGTGTTTGTCAATATGGATATTTTGATAAGACGATAAAATGGAAGCCACAATGCCTAAATCAAGTCCTGGATCTTCAAGCTTCATACCACCCGCAATATTAATGAACACATCTTTTACCCCGAGTTGAAATCCACAGCGTTTTTCGAGCACCGCTAATAACATGCTCAATCGCCTTAAATCAAATCCATTGGAGGTTCTTTGAGGGGTGCCATAAACAGCAGAACTTACCAATGCCTGTGTTTCAAGTAGAATTGGTCTAATGCCTTCGACAGCACAACTGATTGAAATACCGCTCAAGTGTTCTTCACGGTCGCTGATCAATATTTCTGATGGATTCTCAATGGCCCTTAAACCATTGCCCTTCATTTCATAGATACCGATCTCGCTGGCAGAACCAAATCGGTTTTTAAGCGTACGGAGTATGCGGTAATTGTAGTGTCTATCGCCTTCAAATTGCAATACAGTGTCAACCATGTGCTCAAGCACTTTAGGGCCTGCAATATTGCCATCTTTATTGATGTGTCCAATTAAAAACACCGGCACTCCAGTGGTTTTGGCAAAACGCAAAAGCTCAGCTGTACATTCTTTGATTTGACTGATGCTACCCGGAGGCGATTCAATCAATTCACTAGATAAAGTTTGTACAGAATCAATGATGAGCATTTCTGGCAAATCAGCATTTAAAAGGCTGAGTAAATTAGATAAAGATGTTTCGCAAATGACATAACAGTTGTTGTTTTGAATACCAATGCGCTCAGCTCTCATTTTAAGTTGAGATTCGCTTTCTTCACCACTCACATAAAACACTTTCTTTTGCATTTGTAAGGCCAATTGCAACAATAAAGTTGATTTACCTATGCCTGGTTCGCCACCAATTAAGGTGATTGATCCGGCAACCAATCCACCGCCCAAAACACGGTTCAACTCATTGTCGGTCAGATCTTGTCTTTGTTCTTGTCCTTCTTCAATACTTTGAATGTTTTTTGCTTCGGCTTTTTGTTGTACAGATTTTCCCCAGAGTTGTTTGCTTGAGTTGTTGGAAGATTTTTGCACCACTTCTTCAGTAAAGCTATTCCAAGCCTCGCATGCAGGACATTTTCCAAGCCATTTACTGGCAGAATGCCCGCAATTTTTACAAAAATATTTTACAACAGTCTTTGACATAATTGCCAATACAAAAGTGCAAGATTAATTGTAAAGCAGCATCATTTTTATCTGAATTGTTTAAAACTATTTTGCCTCAAAGACTAAGTGATATCAGTAAATAATTTCATACATTTGAAATTGAATTTATACAGCATGAAGTTTAAACTTATGACCCTGTTAATGCTTCTTATTTTAAGCATTCAGATCAGTCCAGCACAGGTGGCCTCAACTCAAAATAGCAACAACAGTTCGCTAACAAGTGCTGATGTGTCGCCATCAACCCATCAAATCATTAAAGAAAAGTTTATTGAAGGGGACCCCATTTGGATGACACCTGTTTTGGTTTGTCTATTATTAGGTTTAACTATTGTGATTGAGCGCATTTTAACCCTTTATGCCGCCAACATTAAACTGGAGCAATTCATTCATACCTTTGAGACTACCATCACCACTCAGGGTGTCGATGCCGCTAAGACGCTATGTGAAAACACCAAAGGTCCTGTGGCTAAAATCTATTACGAAGGTATTGACCGTTTGCCCGAAGGCATTGAAAAAGTCGAAGCAGCCATGCAAGCACATGGATCAGTGCAGATGGGGCAAATGGAAAAAGGCTTGGTATGGATTTCATTGTTTATTGCATTATCGCCAATGCTTGGCTTTTTAGGGACAGTTGTGGGTATGATTCAAGCATTTGATACCATTGCAATCGTGGGGGATATTTCTCCAACTATAGTAGCGGATGGTATAAAAGTTGCCTTATTAACCACTGTAGCTGGTTTGATTGTTGCGATTATTCTTCAGGTTTTTTATAATCTCATTGTCTCTAAAATAGATGGTATTTCAAACGACATGGAGCAAGCGTCAATTAAGCTGATTGATATCCTTGTAAAAAACAAATTGGCATGATATTCAAATCTAAAAAGTCATTGATTTTAGGGCTTTGTGTTGCCAGTATTTTGGTGCTTGTCATATGGATTTATAACAGTCACTTTAAGGCCCAAGAATTGCCGATACAAATAGGTTTGTATAGCATGTATGCCCTACTGATACTAGCCGTTTGTGCTGCAATTGTTTTGTTTTCAAAAGGGTTTAATCGAGCAGGGTATTTGTCCAAAAAGCAAGTTTATGTGTTTGCATTATTGCTTGCATGTCTGGTCTTGGGCTTTTTCTTAGATCCTGGCGAAATTCAATCCATATACATGAAATACGGTATTGATACTCCATTTGAATCCAAATGTGTTGGTGCAGTTGTTTTTACCAGTAAACTAATGCTTTTTACTGCTGTAATTACCGCAGTTATGGCGTCATTAAGAGCCTTCATTAAACAATAATTTTTATGCCAAGACATAGACGTGCAATTCCTGAAATCAATGCTGGTTCTATGGCTGATATTGCATTTTTATTGTTGATTTTCTTTTTGGTTACCACCAGTATTATTGATGAAAAAGGACTCACCATTAAATTACCACCTATACCTAAACAACAGCAAGCGCCCCCTTCAGTTTTGCAACGCAATGTATTTGACATCCAATTAAAGGAAAACAATCAAATCATGGTTCAAGGTGAAATGGTATCTGTTCAATCTTTGTCCAATCAATTGATGACATTTATTGATAACACCAATCGTAATCCTAATTATAGTGAGTCACCTCGATCAGCAGTTGTCATTTTGAAGACTGATCCCAAAGCCAGTTATGGTGCTTATATCGATTTGCAAAACACATTGAGGTCAAGTTATTTAGTGCTCAGAGAGCGATATAGTCTTAAGACTTACAATAAACATTTTAACGATTTAATCCTTGGCAGCCCTGAACGTCAGCAAGTTGAACAAGCTTACCCCATAAAAATTTCAGAGGCAGAATTAGTTAATCCATAAAGATGCGATTTAAAAGAAGACATAGCCATACCGAACCAGCCATTAATACGGCGTCTTTGCCGGATATTGTTTTTATGCTTTTGTTTTTCTTCATGGTGGTTACCAAATTAAAAAAGGACGATGTAAAGGTATTGGTATCAATGCCTAATGCCTCAGAATCTATAAAATTAGAGCAGAAACATAACGGCGCTTATATTCATGTTGGTAAGCCGATTGACACAGTGTTGTATGGCAGTGCCTATAGGGTTCAAGTCAACGATGAATTCATTGATCCGAGTAATTTAACCCATTGGATACAAGAAGACATGAAACGATTGCCCAAATCATCGGTTTCAAATTACGCAGTTGCCTTGAGAGCAGACGCTGATGTGCCCATGCAATTGATTATTCAAATTAAGCAAGCACTCAGAGCCGCTAATGCCTTACAGTTGATTTATTCAACCCAAAATGCTAGATCTACCAAATCACCACTCTAGAGGTTTCTGGTATAAACATTTTGTCGCCTTCTTTAACGCCAAAGGCATCATAGAAAGGTTGAAAATGTTTTAAAGGACCATTGATTCTGTATCGAGCAGGTGAATGTGGATCTGTTTGAAGTCTGTTGCGCAATTCTTCGTCTTTGATGTTATTGTGCCATACTTGTGCCCAACTCAAGAAAAAGCGTTGTTGCCAGGTAAAGCCATCTATTTTAGCAGGTTCTGTTTTGCCTTCTAATGATTTCTTTAAAGCATAGTAGGCCAAGGTGATTCCGCCAAGGTCCGCAATGTTTTCGCCAATGGTTAAAGCGCCATTGATGTGAACACTTTTGATGGGTTCAAAAGCACTAAAATAGTTGATGTATTGATCGCCCAATGTTTTAAAGTTCTTAGCATCTTCTTCTGTCCACCAGTTTTTAAGATTGCCTTGCGCATCGTATTGTGCGCCTTGATCATCAAATCCATGTGTGAATTCATGTCCTATAACTGCAATGATACCGCCATAGTTAATGGCATCGTCCGCATTAGGATTAAAGAAAGGTGCTTGTAAAATACCAGCAGGGAAGACGATTTCATTGTTTAAAGGATTGTAATAGGCATTCACCGTTTGAGGCGGCATTAACCATCTCTTTTTATCCACTGGAGCACCAACATCCTTGAGCATTTTATTATGACTCCACAATGTATTGCTGATGACATTCTCAATCAAGCAGTTTTTCTTAACCATGATTTTACTGTAATCTTCCCATTGATCAGGATAGCCAATTTTATAAACGAATGTACTTAGTTTTTCAAGTGCTTTGGTCTTAGTGTTTTCTGTCATCCACGGCAACATGGTTTTAACCCTTTCACTGAAAACTGATCTGACGTTTTCAATCATTTCAGCGACTTTTTTCTTTGAAGATTCTGGAAAATAGGCTTTGGTGTACAATCGACCTAATATGTTGCCTTCGCCTAAAGACTCTGCAACATCAATCGCCTGAATGCTGCGTGTTTTTTGTTGTTTGATACCACCTTTTACTTGACCGTAAAAATGGAAATATTCATTTTTGTAAGCCGCAGGTAAATATTTGTTAAATGTCGAAATTAATTTGTAGTAAGTAAATAGTTTTAAGGTACTTATGTTTGTTTTGCTCAATAAATTATTAAGCTTATTAAAGTAGGCTTTATTTTGAACGATGATGCTATCTGATTGAATGCCTTGAGCTGCAGCAAAACCCGACCAATCACAATTTTTTGAAAGGGTTTTAAGGTCGTTCATGTGCATTTTATTGTAGGTCTTAATGGGATCGCGCAATTCTACGTTGCTCAGTTGAGCATTTGCTAACTGAGATTCAAAATCCAAAAGTAATTTTCCAGACTGAGCTGAATCAAAATGTGCGCTCAAACCCATGATGTTGTTCACGTGCGAAACAAATTCTTTACGAATGGTGCTCATGCGTTCATCTTTGCCAGAGTAATAACTTTTTTCGCCTAAACTCAAACCGCTTTGTCCCCATTTTACAGCATTCATAGAACTGTTTCTGTCGTCTGCATCAACATAAACCCCTAAGACTGAAGACACACCAATTCTTTGTAAATCGCCATTGGTTTTAATCCAATCTGCAAGGGTAGAGCAGGCCATGATTTGATTGATGTAAGTATTCAAAGGGTTTAAACCTAGTTTTTCAATACCCACCGAATCCATGAATGCATTGTACATATCAGCAATGCGCTGTTCATCTGAACCTGTTTTGTGGTCTTTGCCCTTAAGCACATTGTCGATTATGGCTTTTAGTTTTACTTCACTGTTTTCTTTGTCTAAGATACCAAAGGCACCCCAATTGCCTTCTGTTGCTGGCACTGGATTGTTCTTTTTCCAACCACCGTTCACAAAACTGTCAAAGTCGTCTTGAGGGCGGTATCTTCTGTCTAATGAATTGGTATCAAATGCCGGAACAACTGCCACGGTATCTTTTGCTGACACTTTGTTTTCTGCTTTTGGTGCAGAGTTACATCCTGAAATTGCAGCGACTATAGACCCTGCGATAACGGTTAAAAAACGCAAACTTTTCATAGTGGCAAGATTACTATTTTTTTAGTAATTTCGTATCTTGTGTTGTTGAAAAAATTCATACTGCTGCTGATTTTATTATCGTCATTCCAGGTTCAGGCGCAATTTGGCGATTCGTTCCCAGTATTAAAATTTGATCAAGATACAGTTGATTTTGGTGTAGTCATAGAAGGTGATACTGTCCGATACGACTTCAAGTTTACCAATGTTGGCAATAAACCTTTAGTCATTAAACAAGCTTATCCGGCCTGTGGATGTACTTATCCAACGTATACCAAGGGCAGTATTCTACCAGGACAACGAGGATTGATTCATGTTGAATTTTACAGTCAAGGTTGGGCAGGACAACATGTATTGAAAGAAGTTATGTGATACTAGGGAATGGTCCAGAAAATTATGCTCGGTTTAAAGCGCATATTATCAAGCGTCCAGATGCCATTGTTCAACCAAAAAATAAAAATAAGCGAAGAAAACAAAAGTGAACTCAGTTAAAAAAATTCTCATTACGGGCGCAAATGGTTTATTGGGCCAAAAACTCATTGATTTGTATTTACAACAATCGAATAAACAGTTTTTAGCGACAGGCGTTGGACCATGCAGACACCCTAAGCGTTGTGATATAGGCTATCAGGAATTGGACATTACTCAAGCAGACCAAGTAGAACGTGTATTTAAAGCTTTTCAACCTGATTGTGTGATCCATACAGCTGCTATGACCAATGTAGATGCTTGCGAAACGGATAAAGCGCAATGCGATGCCTTAAATGTTAAAGCAGTTGATTATTTAGCAAAGGCTTGCAAAACACATAACACCCACTTGATACACATCTCGACAGATTTTATATTTGATGGAAGTCATGGCCCTTTAGACGAGGAGGAAATTCCGCGTCCATTAAGTTATTACGGAGCGTCAAAATTAAAAGGCGAACAAATCGTACAGAGTCAAGTTCAACATTGGGCCATCTTAAGAACTGTTTTGGTCTATGGTGTGGTAAGTGATATGAGTCGCAGTAATATTGTGTTGTGGGCTAAATCAGCCCTCGAAAAACAACAGCCTATGAAAGTGGTTGATGACCAATTTAGAACACCAACTTTAGCCGAAGATCTAGCCATGGGTTGTTTGCTTGCTGAGGATCAAAATGCTCAAGGTATTTTTAACATTTCAGGTAAAGATTTCATGAGTATTTTTGAATTAGTTGGCAGGGTAGCAAAATGGTTTAAATTGGACAATGCTGTTGTTGCTAGAAGCAGTTCAGATACCCTTAATCAAGCAGCTAAAAGGCCGCCTATAACGGGGTTTGTTATAGATAAAGCTAAAACAATTTTAGGCTATGAACCACATAGTTTTGAAGAAGGTTTGGCTTTGGTACAATCACAATTAAATCAATTGAAATGAATATTGTCTTAGTGTTTTTGGGAGGTGGTTTGGGCGCTGTTATTCGATGGCTGTTTCAACTGTGGCTCGGAAAACCAGACGGACAAAATTTTGTGTGGTCAACCTTTTCTGTTAATTGTTTAGGCAGTTTCATCATAGGTGTTCTAGCGGCATTGGCCTATAAATTCAAATGGTCAGAAGCCAGTGTATTGTTGCTTATGACGGGTGTTTTGGGTGGTTTTACAACGTATTCAACATTTGCCTTAGATACCGTTCAGATGTTCAAGCAACAACAATGGTTGTTGGCATTTCAGAATATTCTATTCACCAATGTATTAGCAATAGGCCTGTGCGCACTTGGTTTTTACCTGATTAAATCATGAGACAGATAAAAACATATTGCTTGTTGTTTTTTATGCTTTGGCAATCTTATGGCTATGGTTTAAAAATCTTATTGCCTATGAACCTAACCCAAAAAAACCACCTGAAAGCTTATGGTTTAACGTATTGGGTTTTGTCAAAAGGGGCAGAAGCAGATTGGTTACTGAACTATGAGGGCGGAAGTTTTATGTTTGACTTTGATGTATTGTATGAAAATGAATGCAAGATCAGAGGCATTACCTATGAAGTTATTACAGAAAGCAAAGCCAACAGTATTGTTGCCGAAGTGATTAATCCTGAGGTTAATATGGAAGATGTTAAGCTCTTAAAGGCGCCCAAAATTGCAGTGTATACGCCCAAAAACAAACAACCATGGGATGATGCAGTGACCATGGTATTGGAATATGCAGAGATCCCTTATGAAAAAGTGTTTGATGACGAAGTTTTAGAAGACAAACTGTTAACATACGATTGGTTGCATTTGCATCATGAGGATTTTACAGGTCAATATGGCAAGTTTTGGTACAGTCATCGAAACACTGCATGGTATGCAGAAGATGTCAGAACCAACGAAGCATGCGCTGCTAAACATGGTTACACCAAAGTGTCGCAACTCAAATTGGCCGTTGCTAAGAAAATCAGAGATTTTTGTTTGGGAGGTGGTTTTTTATTTGCCATGTGTAGCGCTACAGATACCTATGATATCGCGCTTGCGGCAGACGGAATAGACATTTGTGAATCCATGTTTGATGGCGATGGTATGGATCCTGATGCTCAAGAAAAATTGAATTTTAAAAACACTTTTTGCTTTCAAAGATTTTTTATTGGAAACCAGTCCAATTGCCTATGAACACGCCAGCATAGACAATACATTAGCCCATCAATCATTTCAAGAAAACAACGATTTATTTACCTTGTTTGATTTTAGTGCCAAATGGGATGTTGTACCAGCTATGTTGTGTCAAAACCATACACAAACCATTAAGGGTTTTATGGGTCAAACCACAGCCTTTAAAAAACAATACATAAAGCCCGAAGTTTTGATTTTGGGCGAAAACAAAACCCTTGAAGAAGCGCGGTATATACATGGCAATATGGGTAAGGGTACTTGGACTTTTTACAGTGGCCACGATCCGGAAGATTACCAGCATTTGATCAACGAGCCTCCAACAAATTTGGCCTTGTTTCCAAATAGTCCAGGATTTAGATTAATTTTGAACAATATTCTTTTTCCGAGCGCTAAAAAGAAAAAACTAAAAACATAATATGGCCATTCAATTGTTTAAGACCTTAATTGAGAAAACCGCTTACGGGGTTTGCGCTAATATTGGCGACAAAATAGGCATCAGCACTAAGCGCATTCGATTGTTTTTTATTTACACCAGTTTTTTAACTTTGGGTTCACCAGTCATTGTTTATATGATTTTGGCCTTCTGGATGAACATCAAACACTATGTCAAAGAAAAACGCAATGCCGTTTGGGACTTATAGGCTCAGAGGATTTCAACTTTGCTAATGCCACTTACTCGGTACTCTTTATTGCTTGGTTGTTCAAAGCACTGAAACCAAGACCTTAGTTTTTTACCTTTTTTAAATACTCTGCCGGTCTCAAGTTTAAACAAACTACCATCGGGTATTTGTTCTAATAAGGGCTTAGCATCTTTGTCATAACGGGCAAGCACCTTCATGAGCTGTTTGTCGCTACAACTACTGGCTTTTAGGTTCAATGTGTAACTTTGTAAAGCGCTTTGAATATCGTTGGGTAACTGATGATGTACAACGATGGGTTTTAATAATTCACTGAAACAGGCTTTCCATTCTTTCCCATGGGGATCAATGGTATTTCTATATTGCTCGAAGGCTATCAGGTGAGCAATTTCGTGCAACAAAGTGGTAATAAATGCATAGGGATTTAAATCCTTGTTGACGGTTATTCTATGAAAAAGATCCTGTCTATGTGGCGATCGATAATCACCAAATTTACTGCTTCTTGGTTTGTTCAATTTTAATTGAACTTTATGTTTGATCAACAACTCGACTACATAGGGAGCTGTACCTTCAGGTAAATACTTGGATAATTTTTCAATTAACTCCGATTTGGTCACAACTTATGATCGGTTGAAGGTGGTTTGATAGGCTTGATACACTTCTTCAAGTTCTGAGTACCAGTCTGCCCCAAAACGCCTGATCAACGGCGCTTTCAAAAATTGAAACACCGAGACATTTTTGGCTTTACCTAAGGTACAGGCATCAGAGCAAATGTTCCATTCATGGTAATTAACCGTTACCATATTGTTGACTTGTCCTAAACGAATAGGGTACAAATGGCAGCTGATGGGTTTATTCATTGGGATGGCCCCGGAATGATATGCTTTTTCAATCGCACAGCCCAATTGGCCATTTTCACGGTACACAAAAACACATTCGCCTGTTTCTAAACAGGTTGTTGCAGCATCGTCAATTTCTAATCCTTCGTGAAAACCAATGGCCTCATACAAGGCTATACCCTTAGGATCCATAAAGGGCTTAATGGCTTCAATATGTGATTGGATCTCTTGAATTTCTTGTGTTTCAAGCGGAGCGCCTCTATCTCCCTCAATACAACAGGCACCTTTGCAGGCATCTAAATTACAGATGAATTTTTGAGTAAAGACCTCATCAGAAACTAAAGTGTCTTGAACCTCTAAAATCATTTTTGATCAAGGTAATTTTTAAACCCTTTGTCTTCTAATTCAGTGGCTTTATTCAACACCTGATCCTCTTGATTTTTCATGAATTCTGATATCGCAGACCAAAATTCAGGTTTGCCTATAGCAACTATTTTAGCGGCAAACAAACCAGCGTTTTTAGCGCCATTAATGGCCATGGTACCAACTGGAATACCAGGAGGCATTTGTACGATACTGTATAAAGAATCAACTCCAGACAAATTGGATGTTTTAATGGGCACACCAATAACAGGAAGTTCAGTCATACTGGCTGCCATGCCTGGTAAATGTGCTGCACCACCTGCACCGGCAATAATACAAGCATAGCCATTGGCCTTAGCGTTTTTTGCGCTCTCAAACAAACGTTCAGGAGTTCTGTGTGCGCTGACAATGGTTAAATCATAACTGATCTTAAATTGATCTAAAATTTCAGCAGCATCTTTCATGACTGGTAGATCACTGTCAGAGCCCATTATGATAAGTACATCTTTCATGCCTGTAGATTGGATTTTTTTACAAAGATAGCAGAAAATTTAAGCATTCTAAGAAGCCGCTTTCATGCCTAAGTGTTGTTTGACTGTTTGCAGCTTTTGCATCACCTCATGTAAGTCTTGACCCATGATGGTGATATGTCCCATTTTGCGCATGGGTTTTGTTTCAGCCTTATTGTAGAGGTGAACAAATACCCCTGGCAGATTAAGAATGTGTTCAAGCCCTGTCATTTCATAAGGACCACTGACATTTTCAAAACCTAAAATATTCATCATAGCAGACGCTTGAATCAATTGTGTATCGCCCAAGGGCATGCCCAGTAAAATGCGGTTTAATTGTTCGTATTGGCTGGTATAACAAGCTTCAATGGTATGGTGTCCACTGTTGTGTGGTCTTGGCGCTATTTCATTGACCAATACTTCGCCTGATTGATTCAAAAACATTTCAACCGCAAATATTCCAACACCATTAAGGTGTTCAATACAAGATTGAGCGATAGATTTTGCTTGAGTGTCTATGGCTTGACTGATATTAGCCGGCGCAAACAAGATGTCTACCAAATTGGCTTTAGGATCAAAGGCCATTTCAACCGTAGGGAATGTTTTAACATCACCCGCTTCGTTTCTGGCAACAATCACAGACAGTTCTATGGCATTTTCTACAAATTCTTCAAGAACTACAGGGCCATCAAAAGGTATTTGACCTTGTTCAATATCAGCTTTATTTACCAACTCAACACCTTTACCATCATAGCCTCCTTTGCGTAATTTTGCAGCCACTTTTTGGCCTTTTAGGTTGGCCATTTTTTGAGGCCATTCGCTGACATGTTCAACCAATTCAAAAGGACTGCTTGGAATATTGTGTTGTTTGAAAAATAATTTTTGTAGGCCTTTATCTTGAATGATGGAAAGTATTTTAGGCGAAGGAATGATTTTATGTCCTTGTGCTTCGAGTTCAAGCAACGCCTCAGTATTGATGTGTTCTATTTCATAGGTCAATACATCAGATAATTTAGCCAAGGCTTTGATCTTATCTGCATCTTGCAAGGAACCTACAATGTAATGATTAGCAATGTCTTTGGCTGGCGCATTGTCTTGCTCAAGAATATTGTAGCGAATGTTCCAAGGTTGTCCAGCTTCAATGAGCATTTTGCCCAATTGACCGCCACCTATAATGCCAATGGTTTTTTTAGGAGGTAACATGAATGTGCTGCAAAAATAACCAATTATTGTCTTGGTAGAATCTGGTAGATATAATTTTCTCCATACAGGTTACTAAAAGAGTCAACCGGTAATAAGCGATTGTTTTGAAATACTTGGGCGGTATTGGGTTGAACCAAAGCGGCTCTTGACCAAGGGCTGATGGTATAACCTAGATCTGTGTACATAGCATCAGCGTTCTGTGTTGAGTCATTGAATGCCGTTATAGACAATAATTTGAAACCATGTTTGAACCCGTGTCTTTCGCACAATTGATTTTCAATCAAAGGTTTTTGACTTAAGAAGTAACTGGCTTGAGGATGTTGTTCAATGAATTTTACCATCGGTTCGGTGTTTTGAGGATTTAAATAGGCATTAGGCAAAACACCAAACAGTAGATTCCAAATCAATAAACCGGCAATAAGCATGGTATGCGAAAAATCCTCAAACCCCTGATAACTAAAGTGCAAATAGAGCACGATTAAAACTGGGATCATGGCCATGAATTCTGCATTGCCATCAGAAACAAAAGCAAATAGCATGTGCAACACTAATGCAATAATGATCCAATGTTTCGCCGCTTGCTTTGGGCATCTATTCAATTGTTTAATACACAGATACCCATAACGTACAATAAGGCTGATGGCTACAGTTGCTGGCACACTCAGAATGGGATAGTGTTTGATCATGGTCCAAATCATGCCGTGTATTTGTATAAATGACCTGAATACATTGATCAATGTCAGTAAAAGATTTTTTAAAGAGCCATTTACAGCAGCATGCCCATTTAAGTAGTCTCCCAAAAGTAAATCCTTTAGTGTGCAATTAAGTAGGTAGTTAGCACATAAAAAATAAGTTATTGGGACCATTAACAAGGTCAGTCCTAAAATGATGAGTCTTTTTTGGTTGTGTCGATAATGTATACACAAGTGGATGAAGAATGCTAGGGTCCACCAAATTTGAACCTGGTGCATTAATATGGCCAATGAAGACCAAAACCCAACCCATATCATCTGCTTTGACTGTAAATCTGGCTTTGTAAAATACCATGTTGCGATTAATGAACATGCAATGGGTAAAGTGTAAGTTTCAGCGGAACAAGCAAAACGCATCACACCAAAACACAGCCCTAAAAACAGCATTGCCTGCAAGGCCTGTCTAGCATTGACCTTAGCTTGAGTAAGTATAACATACAAAATGAATAAAGAAAGTCCTGCGCCAATGGCATTTGTGAATTGAATGCTTTTAAGTGGCGAAATCGAAAGGCCTATTCCTTGTAATAGTTGCCAAATAACAGCATTAAACCCATTAAACAACAAATGATGTGATTGCCAGAGTTGTTCTTGATGTTTAATGGAGGCAGCGTAAAACCATTCATCAATGCTAGGATTATTGCTAGCAAAAGCGATGTATAAACCTGTAAACAAACAGGCTAAGGCTAGTGGCTTTAAGTGTTTGTGGTTTGTCATTCGACCAAAAGAGATGCTTTTGCTTCGGCTATACTTTGTATCAAAGTTGGATTATCTTCAACACCATTGCCTATAACCAAGACATCCGCCCCAGCTGCATACAACTGTTTAGCAGTTTCTGCACTTCTTATACCACCACCAATAATTAAAGGCAGTTGGGTAGCTTGTTTAACTTTTTCAATTGTTTTTTGAGCAATAGGCGCAAATGCACCACTGCCTGCATCCATATAAATACATTGCATACCCAACATTTTTCCGGCTAAAGCTGTTGCCACAGCAATGCTATGCTTGTCTGCAGGTATGGGTTTGGTATTGCTCATATAACTGACGCTGGTTTCTCTGCCACCATCAATTAATAAATAAGCCGTTGGGACAATATCGAGTTGGGTTTTTGCTAAAAAAGGTGCAGCTACAACTTGTTTGCCGATTAAATATTCTGGGTTTCTACCACTTAATAAGGCTAAAAATAAAATACCGTCTGCATGCGGGTCAACCATCATTTCATTGCCCGGAAACAAATACACCAAACCTTTGAAATGTGCTTTGACCATTAGAATGCATTCGCTGAGTTGATTGCCACTCACTAAGCTGCCACCAATGAAAATGTAATCAACCCCGTTGGTTTCGCATAGTTGTGCAATATTTGCTACAGTTTCTGCGTTCTGATCTGGGTCAATTAAGATGGCCAATGATTTTTTTACAGACGATTGAACTTGCAATAAAAATTTTTTCATGAAACTCAGAAACACTATATTTGATGAGGGTAAAGGTAATGCAAAAAATGAAAATATCAAGTAAATATTGGGCCTTTTTTGTTTTCAACATTGCCTAGATTAAGAAGGATTGGGGTTTTACCAATTATGTGGAAAAGTCCTTTTCAATTTCTACTTATAGTAAGATTAGATTTGAAGGACTTCTTTGCTAAAATGCATCGAAGTCATTTTTGTTTTTACAACTATTTATATTACAAACAACTACCATATATGCAGCCAAATTTTGACCAAATGAAGAAGGGCCTCAAGTTCACAAGGCTCAACACTAAGGAGAATGTGTCTCCTTACGATCAGTTTACCTACGAGTACCGCACCTCTGTGATTAAAAATCCTACAGGTGACGTTGTATTCGAAATGAAAAACGTTGAGATTCCAAGTAGCTGGAGTCAAGTAGCAACAGATATCGTTGCTCAAAAATATTTTAGAAAAGCCGGAGTGCCTCAGGCTGACGGAACACTTGGTGGAGAAACCAGTGTTAAACAAGTAGCACATCGTTTGGCCGATTGTTGGAGACAATGGGGCGAAAAATATGGTTATTTCGCTTCGACCGAAGATGCTCAAATTTTTTATGAAGAATTGGTGTACTCTATTTTGGCTCAGCAGTCTGCTCCAAATTCTCCGCAATGGTTCAACACAGGTTTGCATAGCACATATGGTATTACTGGCAAACCACAAGGACACTATTATGTAGACCCAGAAACTGAAAAGTTAATGCGTTCTACTTCTGCATATGAAAGACCACAACCACATGCTTGTTTTATATTATCAGTTGATGACGACTTAGTGAACGAAGGCGGTATCATGGACTTATGGGTACGTGAAGCAAGAATTTTCAAATATGGTAGTGGTGTTGGTACTAATTTCTCTAGAATTAGAGGTGCTGGTGAAAAATTATCTGGAGGCGGTACATCATCTGGCTTAATGTCATTCTTAAAAATTGGTGACAGAGCAGCCGGTGCGATCAAATCAGGTGGAACCACCAGAAGAGCGGCCAAAATGGTTTGCTTAGATTTAGATCACCCTGAAATCATGAACTTCATTAACTGGAAAAAGAATGAAGAACGCAAAGTGGCTGCTTTAATCGCAGCAGGCTATCCTAGTGATTACGAAGGAGAGGCTTATGCAACTGTTTCAGGTCAGAACTCAAATAACTCAGTTCGTATTCCAAATAAATTCTTTGAAGCTTTAAAACAAAACAGCAACTGGGATTTGATTGGCAGAGGCAATAATCAAGTTTTTGCAAGTATTCCAGCTTCAGAAGTTTGGGATGCAATCGGTGATGCTGCTTGGGCTTGTGCTGATCCTGGTGTGCAATACGATGATACCATCAACGAATGGCATACTTGCCCTGAAGGAGGTAGAATCAACGCATCTAATCCATGTTCAGAATACATGTTCCTTGACAACACAGCTTGTAACTTGGCTTCATTGAATTTGATGAAATTCTTTGATGCTGATAAATTAGAGTTTGACATCGTATCATACGAATATGCTATCCGTTTATGGACAGTTGTCCTTGAGGTATCTGTGTTAATGGCCCAGTTCCCAAGCCAAGAGGTTGCTCAATTGAGCTATGATTACAGAACCTTAGGTTTAGGATACGCCAACTTAGGGGCTTTATTAATGGTATCTGGTATTCCTTACGACAGCCCTAAAGCTTCTGCAATTTGCGGTGCTTTAACGTCTATCTTAACAGGTCAAGCTTATGCAACAAGTGCTGAAATGGCTGCCGCGAAAGGTCCATTCAGAATGTATGAAAAGAACAAAAAGCACATGATGCGTGTAATGCGTAATCACCGCTATGCTGCCTACAATACGCCATTGGCATACGAGGGATTAAGTGTACCAGCAGTTGGTATTGATCCTCAACATTGCCCAGAAGATTTATTGAGATCAGCTTGCAATGCTTGGGACAAAGCGTTAATGTATGGCGAGAAATTCGGTTACAGAAATGCACAGTCTACAGTAATTGCTCCAACAGGAACCATTGGTTTGGTTATGGACTGCGATACAACAGGTATTGAGCCTGACTTCGCTTTGGTTAAATTCAAAAAATTAAGCGGTGGTGGCTACTTTAAAATCATCAACCAAGCTGTTCCAGCTGCTTTAAAAACATTGGGTTATACAGCAGAAGAGTCAGATGCCATTATCAATTACGCTAAAGGTCATGCGACGCTTAAAAATGCACCGTTCATTAACCACGAAACATTAGCTGCTAAAGGCTTTTCAGCCCAAGACATCGAATTGGTTGAAAGCCAATTAGAGCGTGCATTTGATATTGATTTCGTTTTTAATGTGTTCACATTAGGCGAAGAGACCATCAGCCGTTTAGGTTTCTCTGAAGCTCAATACAACGATAGTCACTTCAATTTGTTAAGAGCATTGGGTTACAAAGCTTCAGAAATCGAAGCTGCCAATGAATTTGTAACTGGTACAATGACCATTGAAGGTGCACCATTCTTAAAAGAAGAGCATTATCCTGTGTTCGACACTGCTAACAAGTGTGGTAACAAAGGCACAAGATTCTTGCATGCACACTCACACATCAGAATGATGGCTGCAGCTCAACCATTCATTTCAGGTGCGATTTCAAAAACCATCAACTTGCCAAATGAAGCATCTGTTGAAGACATCAAATCATGCTATGAATTAAGCTGGAGATTAGGATTAAAAGCCAATGCATTATACAGAGATGGTTGCAAATTGTCTCAACCATTGTCAAACAAATCTGATAAGAAAGTTGAAGAATCTACTCCAGTGAGTGATACTGTTGAAGCGGTTGAAAAAGCAGTTGGTGTATCAGGAAGCACTAGAGTTGAAGATTTAACACCTGAGATCGTGTTAGAAGCCGCCCGTTTAATCATTAACAGCAGCAACAACCAAGCCTTCAAACAACAATTATCTAATATTGCTACACGTAAAGTATTGCCTAACAAACGCAAAGGCTTTACTCAAAAATCTAAAATCGATGGCAATACAGTATTTGTTAGAACCGGCGAATACGAAGACGGTACATTAGGTGAAGTATTCATCGATATGCACAAAGAAGGCGCTAGTTTCCGTTCATTAATGAACTGTTTCGCTATCGCAGTTTCAATTGGTTTGCAATACGGTGTGCCACTTGAAGAGTATTACGATAAATTCACTTTCAGCAGATTTGAACCAAGTGGTATGGTGGAAGGTCACGCCAACATCAAATCATCTACTTCAGTAGTTGACTATATTTTCAGATTGTTAGGCTTTGAATACTTGAACCGTCAAGAAGCCTTACACATTAAACCAAAATTAGTTGATGAAGTAACGCCTGTTGATACCAATTATAACTTAGCTCAAAATGAAATCGCACCTGCAGTAGTTGAAGCAAGCATTGCCACCCCAGCTGTGTCATCTTCGGCTCCATCACCTAAAGCGGTTAAGAAAACCAACTTGCCTCCTAGTATGGGCGATGCACCAGCTTGTAAAAGCTGTGGTAACATCACTGTAAGATCAGGCACATGTTATACCTGTTTGACTTGTGGTACTACAAGCGGATGTAGTTAATCCACAAAAACACTAAGATCAAAGGAGCATAGTTATATGCTCCTTTTTTTATGTATATTGCTGATATGAAACCTCATTTATTGATCATTGTTGTAAGTCTATTTGCTCAGTCAATATCTGCCGCATTAACGCCCAGAGTGGATTCAATTAGGTTATCAGATGGAAGAGCATTGGCCGCAGATATTTATATCCCCAATGGCATTACAAAAGGTCCGGTCATTTTAATTCAAACGCCCTATAATAGACAAGCCTATCGTTTTGGTGGTTTGCCTTTAGGGATAGGCATGAACTTGCAAAACAGTCCATACATTTTTGTTATCACTGATTGGCGCGGTTTTTATGGTTCTGCTAAAGCAGCCTATATTGGGAGTCCTGATAGATCATCAGATGCTTATACCACGGTTGAATGGATCGCCTCTCAAACGTTTTGTGATGGTAAAATAGGCACTTGGGGCCCTTCGGCGCTAGGTAAAATCCAATTTCAAACAGCTAAAAGAAGGCCGCCGCATTTAACCTGTATTTGCCCTTTAGTGGCTGCACCTCAATTCAATTATACAGAGTATTACCCAAATGGTTGTTTGAGAACAGAATATGTAGAACAACTGGATGCACTTGGTTTTGGCTTAAGCAATTTTTTGCTGTCACATCCAAGTAAAGACAACGTTTGGAATTATACCGAGTCAGTTAATACCTATCCGGACAGTATTCAAGTGCCATGTCTAATGATTGGCGGTTGGTACGATCACAATACCGATTTGATGTTGGACTTTTTCTCTCAATTGATACAAAAATCGCCCAGCACTGTTAGTGGTAAGCACCGATTGTTGATGGGTCCATGGGCCCATGGCGGACATGGAACAGCCAAAGTAGGTTCAATCAATCAAGGGCAATTGTCGTATCCGAATGCTGAAAATTACAGCGACAGTATGGCATTGATGTTTTTTGATTATTATCTAAGGGGCTTAAACAATATGTGGCGAAATTCTGCCCCTTACACTTGTTATGATTTAGGCAAAAATCAATGGACCAAATCCAATCAGTGGCCAGAGGTGGCAACCTATCCACTGTATATGTATTTCAATAACAATGGTCAATTGAGTCGAGCAGTTCCTAACGGCAACTCAGATAGTTTTGCTTATACCTATGATCCGCTTCAAGCATCTCTTACCCTGGGCGGATCAACTTTAAGAACTGATTTGCAACAAGGGCCTTATGATCAGACGCCCATTGAGAACAATAGCAATGCCTTTGCTTTTGTAAGCGATGTGTTAACTGAAGACATTGCTGTTTCTGGCAGTGTAAAGGTTCACTTAAAAGTATCATCTGTTCAATTGGATACAGATTTTGATGTCAGATTTGTTGATGTGTATCCAGATGGTCGTTCAATGTTGTTGAATGATGCTGCTTTTAGAATGCGCTATAGAAATGGCTTTAGTAGCGGGTCCATTGCTTTCATGCAAGCAGGCAAAAAATACGATTGCGACATTGCCTTGCCAAATACCAATATTAACTTTCCCAAAGGCCACAGAATCAAAATCATTGTATCGTCGAGTAATTACCCCAAATACAATCGCAATATGAATAATGGCAATGATCCATATCCCGGAAAAAGCACCGATTCATTGTTGAACCCTCATCCGGCCAGAAATGTCATTTATATGAACTGCATCTATACATCAAGTGTTGAACTACCGGTTAAACCGAATATTAGCCAAATTCTAAATGATAAAGTAAACCAATTTGAAGTATACCCTAATCCCATTCAAGACCATATTCAATTCAAATATCCTGAACAGCTAGTCGGCAAATCCTATAGTATTGTGAATGCTCTTGGTCAAATCATGTGTTCGGGAACCATAGAGGCATCTGGCAGTATCAAGACG
>JBEIKN010000004.1:0-25627 GCA_040379725.1 Flavobacteriales bacterium | reverse complement strand
GCTACAATCTCTGATAATTCATATTACAAATTCATTCAAGGGACTCAACCAGCCTATAATACTGAAGCATTTAATAACACTGTGCCTGATTACTTGGCTTTAACTAAAGCACCTTTTACCATAGGTGGAGGGTTTAAGAACATCGGTGCGACAGCTTTGACCTCTTGTAATATTAATTACAGTATCAACAATGGTTCTGTCGTTTCAGCGCCAGCAACTGTTTCAATTGCAAGTAATGCCACAGCTACTGTAACATCAACTTCTACTTGGAATCCTGGTGTTGTTGGTACTTATACTGTAAAAGTTTGGTTAAGCAATTTGAATGGAAACAACGATGGACAACCTAGTAATGATACATTAACTAAAAGTGTCATTGTACTTGATGACTATGTTCAACGTGTGCCTTTGCATGAAGTATTTACTTCATCAACATGTGGCCCTTGTAATCCAGGTAATGTCAACATCGACAACAACATCTTCCCTAAATATCAGGACAATGAATACGCGGTCATTAAATACCAAATGAGCTGGCCAGGAACTGGCGATCCATATACTACTGCTGAAGGCAACACTAGAAGAACCCTATACGGTGTAAACTCTATTCCTAACATGCAAGTAGACGGTGGTTGGAATGGCAATGCAGGTAGTTATTCAGTTGCTTTGATGGATCAATTCAAAGCCAAACCATCTTTTATTAAGATTGATGCCACCCATACCATCAACTTCAAAAAAGTGACCATCGATGTTAAATTGACGCCATTGGCTGATTATAACAATGCCAACATGAAGTTGTTTGTTGCTATTTTAGAAAAGAAAACCACTAAAAACGTTAAATCTAATGGTGAGACTGAGTTTCACCATGTGTTAAAGAAAATGATGCCAGATGCCAGCGGTACTGCTATTGGTGCCATGACTAAAAACAATGCAAAAACATTCCCAACCATGACTTGGATTGTGCCAGGTAATGTGCGTTTGCCAATTGATGGTCAAACGGCTAACATCATCAACTTAGCAACTGAAAATTCAATTGAAGAATTACAAGATTGCGAAGTGGTAGTGTTTGTTCAAGATTTAAGCACTAAAGAAGTTTTCCAAGCAGCAAACTCTGCAGGAACTGTTTTAAGTGTTGATGACCACTCAGTGACTCAATCAGGTATTGCAGTTTACCCTAACCCAAGTAAAGGTGAATTGACCCAAGTAGCATTCAATTTAACTCAAGCCAATACAGTAACAATTAGTGTATACAATGCTTTAGGTCAAATGATTGAATCAATCCCTGCCTCTAACCTTGAAGCTGGCAAAAACACAGTACAATTCAATACTGCAAGTTACAGCAAGGGTATTTATACCGTTAAAGTTGAAGGCAATGGCTTTTCTGCTGCTGAGAAATTCATTGTTGAGTAAATTTTACCCACATTCTTTAAAAAAAGCCTCAAAATTCTTTTTGAGGCTTTTTTGTTTTTAATGCAATTCCTTACATTTGCTTTATTAATCGATTTAAACATGAAAAAATTATCCATTTTATTGTCTGCAGTTGCCATCACTGCAATGGTTTTTTCAGGCTGTAAAAAGACTGCAAAAAACGACGGCGAAACCGCTTGGTTTGAGCCAGAAAACAAACAACGTTCATTAATGTTAGATTTCACTGCAACATGGTGTACTTACTGCGGATCATGGGGTCACCCGACCTTTAATGCTGCTGAAACATCTGCTGGTGATGCTGCATTGCCGTTTGCTATTCAAGGTTCTAGCAGTGAATTATCTGCTATCCAATACAAGCCAAACAATGATACCCCATACTACGCTAGACACCTATCAGATTTTTCTAACAATTTGAATGGTATCACTGTAGGTGGTTACCCAACTTTGTGTGTAAACAACAAAAGCGGTTACGGTAGTGGTTCACAAGCTACTATGGTTAACGATATTAATGCCTTTAATGCTAAAGCACCTGTAGCTAACATTAACTTTGGTATCACTAAAAACGCTAATGGTTTCACTGCTAAAACTACCACTAAGTTCTTCCAAGCAGCTTCTGGTGAGTTTTTCATCACGATGTTCATTACACAAAACAACATCATTCACCAACAAAACGTTGCTGGAACGTATGTGCCTAACTACACTCACAACAACATTATCAGAGCATGGCCTATCAGCAATGCTAAAGAAACTACTGGTACCATTGCAGGTTTGAACAAAACTTTTGGTGACGCTATCATTTCTGGTGATATTGCTTCTGGTAAATTCGTGAACAAAGAATTGACTTTCTACACTGATAACAAAATGACTATGATTCCTTCAACTTTTGATATTTTGACTTGGAATCAAAACAACACTGCTAACTTATATGTAACTGCCTTAATCTGGAAAAAAGAGAACGGTAAATACACTTTCGTAAACGGTGTTAGAAAACCATTGTAATCTAAGTTTCAAATTATTTGAAAAGCCCCGCAAGGGGCTTTTTTTATTTCACAAACTATTGTAAGTTTGGTCGCATGAATCGGGTAATAGTCTTTTTAGTGATTTGCTTACTTGCAAGTCAGGGGATTGCTCAAAACTATTACCATTACAGAAAAGATGGCGCAGTGCCTTTCGGGTTCTATATCGATAAAGTATACGATGCCAATAAGACCATCTTACTTAACCAACCCTCTAATCAACAATTGTCCAAATCCAATGCACTGCCATTTAACGTGCAATTTTATGGGTCAACTTTTACGCATTATAAAGTGTCTGAAAATGGTTATTTGATCTTTGATACCACCGTTAATACTGCGCTTAATCCTGATTCTACTTTGCCAAATAAAAGCATATTAGCTTTTGCCACAGATCTTAAGTTACAAAAATTACCGGTACCCAATGACGGTATTGCAACACAAGTCTATGCCTACACTGTAGGGCAGGCGCCTAATCGGAGTCATATTGTTGCCTATTATGGTGTAAGCCTGGCTAAAGATTCTTTTTTAGGTCCCATCAACAATGCCAGTATTTTCTCATTTGCCATTGTGTTTAATGAGGCCAAAACAGATGCCTTTGATCTGATCTATACGCCTTATGGGAATAAAAATGCTTATGGAAAAATCGGGGCAATTGATCAAAACAGTCAATACTATCTGATCAATAATACAGCCGTTCAATACCCCTTTCAATATTCCTATAACAATGAGGATTTGATTGTTTATCGTTTTGAATATGGATATGCCCCAAAATATGATTTGGCTTTTAAAACCATTCAAGTAGCTAAAATCTATCCTCAAAATGCTGTTGTTAATTTTTCTGGGAGTTTTGTGAATTACGGCAATGAACTGATTCAAAAGTGTCATATTCATTATGCCATCAATGGCGCTGATACCATTTCATTTGAGCTCAGTAATTTGAATTTGGCGCCTTATGGCGAAGGTAAAACCAACTTTACACATCCCGTGTCATGGACTTCAGGTGCATTAGGGAGTTTAAATCAAGTCAATGTGTGGGTATCTGATCCAAATGATTCAATGGATCAGGTAGATTCAAATAATCATTATTTTCAAACAGTTTTGCGTAACGGCAATAACAATCCTTTTGATCGAAATATTTTACTTGAAGAGGGTACAGGCGCCTGGTGTGGTTTTTGTCCTGATGCCCACTTGATATTAAATCAAGCAAAAAAGACTTACGGCTCAAGGGTGATCCCAGTATCTTACCATTTTGATGACAGCATGAGCAATAACGACGCATTGTGGTTTTTAAGTCAATACATTAGCAGTTATCCCGATGCTCAAATCGATAGGAAAACCTTTTTAGGCAGTAACTCTACATGGTTAGACGCTATGGCAGTTCGATTAAACCAAAGGGCGCCAATGACACTATCTATTGATCAAAAATCATTTGATCCATCAACCCGTTTGTTAAAGTATAGAGTCAATGTTAGGTTTGAAGATTATTGGTATGGCAATTTGCGCATTGGTGCAATTGTAACCGAAGATCATGTAAGAGGTAATGCCTATGCCAATATATGGAGTCAGAATAATTTTTATTCTAAAGACAATCCAAATGGTGCCGCCGGCGGAAGTGCTCATCCATTGTATAACGAATCCAATTATATGGATGGCTATTATCATGAATCTGTTCAAAAAGCTAATCCAGGAGGGGTTTTTGGGGTTGAAAATACTTTGCCTCAATTGGTTGCTCCGGGTCAGACCTATAGTTATGTATTTAACTATGTGCTGCCACCAACCATAAAAGTGGCTTATAAGGACCAATATCAAACACCTTATTGCAACACATTTTGTTGGCCTGGTGGTAATGACGGAAGCAATGTGCCTGCTAATATTAATTTGATTGGTTTTGTAACCGATCTTGGACAAAATCCATTTAACAGCCCAATATTGAATGCCGTGAGTAATCCACTATGGGATTTGACCACTATTGGTGCCTTAAGTTCAATCGGTAATGGATTAAAGGCTTCTCCCAATCCGTTTAATGATCACGTGACACTCTCATGGCCAATGACTATGGATGGTCAATTACAATGTATGGTTTCAAACAGCTTAGGTCAACTGTTAATGACTCATTCAGTGAATGCTCAACAATCATTTGTTGATTTAGATCTTTCAAACCTAACCCCTGGTTTGTATACCATAAGCGTTCTTCATGCTGAAAAAATCTACCATGTAAAAATGCTCAAACAATAGGGTATTTGTGTACAATTGGTGAACACTGATTCATGGCATTTTAGCTAACTTTGCAGCGCTATGTCATCATCTAAATCCATTCAATCTGCTTTAATTTCAGTATACCACAAAGACAACTTAGAACCAATTGTTAGAAAATTAAACGATTTAGGCGTTAAAATGTATTCTACAGGCGGAACGCTTCAGTTCATTAAAGACTTAGGCTTGCCAGTAACTGCAGTTGAAGCCTACACCGGATTTCCTGAGATCTTAGATGGCCGTGTTAAGACTTTGCATCCCAATATTTTCGGAGGTATTCTAGCCAGAAGAGCTAATGACAAGGATATGGAGCAATTGGCCGCTCATGGCATAAACAATATTGATTTAGTCATTGTTGATTTATATCCTTTTGAAGATACCGTTGCTCAAACAAGCAATGCTGATGAAATCATTGAAAAAATTGATATCGGTGGTATTTCCTTAATCCGTGCAACGGCAAAAAACTTTAACGATACCATCATTATCTCTAACCGAAACCAATACCAAGCCTTCTTACAATTATTACAAGATAAGCAAGGTCAAACGGATATCTCTGATAGACAATTGTATGCGGCTCAAGCCTTCATGAACTCGTCGCATTATGATACTGCCATCTTTAATTACTTTAATCAGACGGCTAAAATACCTGCATTTAAAAGTAGTTTCGCTAACAGTAAATCGCTTCGATATGGCGAAAATCCTCATCAAACGGCTAAATTTCACGGTGACTTGGATGCCATCTTTGAATTGTTAAATGGCAGAGAATTGTCTTACAATAATTTGGTTGATGTTGAGGCGTCATTGTTATTGGTATCTGAATTTGAAGCGCCAACTTTTACCATTATTAAGCATACAAATTCATGTGGTTTGGCTTCAAGAACAACTTTGTTAGAAGCCTATGAAGCAGCCTATGCCTGTGATCCAACCTCTGCATTTGGAGGGGTTTTGGCCTGTAACAGAACGGTTGATGAAGCAACTGCAGCAGCCATGAATACTTTGTTTTTCGAGGTCATTACAGCGCCAGATTATACCCCTGAAGCCCTTGAACTTTTAAAACAAAAGAAGAATCGTATCATCATTCAATTGAAAAAACCTGTTAAAAATGCCACCATGTTTAAAAGCTTGTTGAATGGCGTTTTAGAACAACAAATGGATTGGAGTGCTGAGCAAGGAAAAGATTTTAAATGTGTTACCAATACGCAAGTTAATCCTGAACAAATCAGCGATTTGGAATTTGCGATAAAGGCTGTAAAACATCTTAAGTCAAATGGTATTGCCATCGTCAAAAACCAACAATTAATTGGCATGGGTTGTGGTCAAACCTCAAGAGTTGATGCCTTGGAGTCAGCCATTAAAAAATCCAAACAATTTGGTTTTGACTTGACTGGATCAGTGATGGCTTCTGAAGCGTTCTTCCCATTTCCTGACTGTGTCAATATAGCACATGAAGCCGGAATCGTAGCAATTGCTCAACCAGGCGGTAGTATTAAAGACCAAGACAGTATTGATGCAGCCAATGCACACCAACAAGCTATGGTCTTAACAGGCATTCGTCATTTTAAACATTAATTGAAGCTTCGTTTGTATATTTGAATGTGCATATGGCTCAATCTGAAGCATTAAAACACATTCTTAGTAACTTGCCTGAAGAACCAGGTGTATACAAGTATTTTAATGAATTGGGCCAAATCATTTACGTTGGCAAAGCTAAGAATTTAAAGAAACGGGTTAACGCCTATTTTTCAAAGCAACACGATGAGCAAAAGACCAGGGTCTTGGTGTCGAAGATCAGAGACATTCAGTACACCATTGTCGATACCGAGTTTGAAGCCCTATTACTTGAAAATACCTTAATCAAAGAGTTTCAACCCCGTTATAACATTTTACTAAAAGACGATAAGTCTTATCCTTACATTAAAATCACCAATGAGCCTTTTCCAAGGGTAATTCCTGTTAGGCAAAGGCTAAAAGATGGAGCAGATTATATTGGCCCCTATGCCAGTGGTAAAATGATGCATACCATTCTAGAGTTAACTCAGAAGTTGTATCCAACAAGAAGCTGCCAGTTAAATCTGAATGCACAAACCATTGCTAAAGGCCAATTTAAAGTCTGTTTGGATTATCAAATAGGCAACTGTAAAGGGCCTTGTCAAGCCTATCAATCGCAGTCTCAATATACTGAGTCCATTGCGCAAATCAAACAGATTCTTAAGGGGCAGTTGTCGGCGGTTAAAAAACACCTGAAACATGACATGCAATTGGCCGTTGATGCATTGGCCTTTGAAGAAGCTCAAAACATCAAAATCAAGTTAGCGTATTTATCCGTTTATCAGTCTAAATCAACTGTGGTTAATACCAATATCAGTCATGTAGATGTGTTTGCTATGGTTGCAGATAACAGAGCTGCTTATGTCAATGGAATGCGCATCTTTGATGGGATGGTGGTGCAATCCCAAACATTTGAAATCAAAAAAAACAATAACGAATCTGACGAAGAACTTTTATTACAAGGGATAGCCCAATTTGTCAATACACATGGCATGACGGCCAAAGAGTGGTTATTGCCTTTTGCCATTGAAAGTATGGATTTGTCAATTCCCTATACGGTCCCTCAACAGGGCGATAAAAAGAAACTATTGGATTTAAGTCATAAAAATGCTTTTGTGGTTCAGAGAGAAAAACAAATGGCTGCTGAAAAATTAGATCCAGAGTTAAAAGTGGATAGACTTTTAGCGGTCATGCAGAAAGACCTCAAATTACCTCACTTGCCTAAACACATTGAATGTTTTGACAATTCAAACATACAAGGGACTCATCCTGTCTCTGCTTGTGTGGTCTTTAAAAATGGCAAACCCAGCAAAAAAGATTACAGACATTTTAACATTAAAACCGTTGAGGGGCCTAATGATTTTGCTAGTATGATTGAAGTACTGACTAGGCGATATACCCGATTGTTGCAAGAGCAGCAAGCATTGCCTGATCTGGTGGTGGTGGATGGAGGGAAAGGACAATTGAGTTCTGCTGTTGAAGCCTTTAAAGCCATGGGCATTTATGGTAAGGTTCCATTGATAGGCATTGCTAAACGCCTAGAAGAGTTGTATTACCCCAATGATCCTTTGCCTTTGTATTTAGACAAACGCTCAGAGACTTTAAAAGTGATACAACAAATGCGTGATGAAGCACACCGATTTGGCATTACCCATCATCGCAATAGAAGAAGCAGAGATTTTACCCAGTCTGAGTTGTTAGACATAGATGGGGTGGGGGAGAAAACAGCCATGGATTTATTGCGTCAATTCAAATCGATTAAGCAAATTAAATCTGCTAGTTTAGATCAACTTAAACAATTTTGTAACTCGACCGTTGCCCAAAATATTTATCAGTATTTTCATGCAGAGTAAAGTGTATCCATTTGAGTCATTAACCCAGATAAAGCAGCGTATTTATGACTTTGCTGACACATTTGAATGGGCTCAAGTTTTAGATAGCAATCAGCGCCATTCTGCATTAGAACTTGATGTATATGAATTGATAGCTGGGATTGGTATGGTCAATCTATTGAGTGGCAATGCCGAACAACAACTTCTGCAATTAAATCAATCAAAACACTGGCATTTTTTTGTGTTACCTTATACCTTGTTTGAGGATCAAGATGTGCCGATTATATTTCAGGCAGCCACTGTTTGGCGTATTGAAAAACAGAGCAATTCTCTGATTATTGACAATAACGGCATGTCTGAGCAAGCTTTTTTGGCGCTATTGGGGCAATGGGAGGACTATGTAAGTGTTGATTTATCCTTGACATTGCCCAAGCTTTCATTTACACCCGATACCAATCATGAACAATACATTAAACAGGTAAAGGCTATACAGCAAAATATTTATGATGGGGCTTATTATGAATTGAACTATTGCATAGGATTCAACGCTTATACAAATCATTGGCCAAGTCTATCCTTATTCAAGGCCTTTAATGCGCTTACCCAATCACCTTTTGCCGCTTGGATTAAAACCCCTCAGTTGCATGTCTTATGTTCGAGCCCTGAACGGTTTTTAGCCCTTCAAAATCAAACTTTGATTGCTCAACCCATTAAAGGGACTAATCGCATAGAACCCGATAACGATCTTCAACTGCAGCGCTTAAAACAGTCTGAAAAAGATAGAGCCGAGAACGTTATGATTGTTGATTTAATGCGCAATGACTTGGGGCAAGTTTCTGATGCGGGAACCGTTAAAGTACAAGAACTCTGTGGGGCCTATGCTTATACCTCAGTTAACCATTTGGTGTCAAGTATTACAGCAGTCAAAAAAACAAGTGCATTGTTTTCAGACGTCATGCAGGCCTGTTTCCCAATGGGCAGTATGACAGGAGCTCCCAAGCAAGAGGTTATGAAGCACATTCAATTGTATGAGTCAAGTTCTAGAGGGTATTACAGTGGTAGTATTGGCTATTGTACGCCTGATGGCCAATTTGATTCCAATGTACTCATTAGAAGCATTGTATATACCCCAGGCAATCATGCAGTAAGCTACCATGTTGGTGGCGCCATCGTTTTGGATTCTGATCCGGAATCAGAATATCAAGAATGTTTGTTAAAAGGAGAGAAGATGGCTAAGTTATTTAACGCTTAACGGATTTTTTAGAGCGTTTTTCTTGCATTAGATCATCCTCTTTTAACAAGGTTTTCCAGTCGTTTTGACTAGCGTCAGCAGTACTGGTAATGGTATCAATATACAAATCTTTTGGAACGTCTAAGACCTCAATTTTACTGCCAATATAGGCTTCAATGTCATTGAGCATTGTTTGCTCTTCAGGGCTGCAAAATGCATATGCCTGACCTTTATTTCTGCCTCGACCAGTTCTACCAACACGGTGGACATAGTTTTCAGGTAATTCCGGTAAATCGTAATTGACCACATAGTCAACATTTGGTATGTCTATACCTCTAGCACTGACATCTGTGGCAATCAAAATTTTAAAGGCTTTCATTTTGAATCGGTCAAGGGTTTTGGTCCTTTCAGATTGCTCCTTGTCGCCATGCAGTGTTTCTGAGTAAATGTCTGCTCTTTCAAGGGCTTTCAATACGCGTTCGGCCCTTACTTTGGTCCTAACAAACACCAATATTTGATTATCTGGACACTCATTGATTAAGCGTTCAAGAAAAAACCGCTTATCGTCCATACTCATTTTTAGTAACTTGTGTTCAATGTTCTTATTGACTGGATTGTCCGGAGAAATTTGAATTCTGATGGCATTTCGGACAATTTGATAGGCTAGTTTTTTGATTTGATCATCAATGGTCGCA
Source organism: Flavobacteriales bacterium (assembly GCA_040379725.1). GTDB lineage: Bacteria > Bacteroidota > Bacteroidia > NS11-12g > UBA955 > JABMMZ01. The sequence goes on along the minus strand of JBEIKN010000004.1, from coordinate 15,630 downwards.
GAAAAAAACAAGGTTTGTCGCTGTTTGGGAATATGTCTTAGAATGTCTTTGATGTCTTTGAAAAAGCCCAAATTTAACATGTGGTCTGCCTCGTCAACCACTAAGGTTTGCAGCTGTCTTAAATCAACATAACCTTGATGGATTAAATCAAACAAACGGCCTGGGGTAGCAATTAAAACATCTATACCCAATTGCATTTTTTGAATCTGCGGGTCTTGTTCAATACCGCCTATCAATGCATAAGCATGCACCTTAGTGTTTTTGCCTATTGCGGCAAATGCTTCAGCAATTTGAATGGCCAATTCTCTGGTGGGTACCATGACCAAGCATTTAATGCCTTTAGATTTACTGTGTAGTTTTTGATGCAGTAAATTGTCAATGATCGGAATTGCAAATGCAGCTGTTTTACCTGTGCCAGTTTGAGCAATGGCCAATACATCTTCTCCTTTGGTAATCGCCTTTATGGCTTTGTATTGAATGTCAGTTGGTTTTTTGAATCCCAATTGTTCAAGGTTACTCAATATACTCGGGTGAAAATGGTATTGTGAAAATTTCATTCGTTTACAAAGTTAGTCTAAATATGTCCAAAAGGGCAAAAAAAAACCCCGCAGTCATTGCGGGGTTAAATGTGTTTAAAGAGATTATCTCATTTTTTTGTTGGGTTTACCAATACCACTTGATGGTAATGATTTGTTGCGTTTAGAACTGTTGCCAATAGGAGAGGCAAAACGGATCATAGCACAACGGAAACCAATGGTTGAAGTTGAAAGGTTTTCATCTAACCATCTACGCGTTCCAGGACTCATCCAATAAGCGCGGTCATTCCATGAACCACCTTTATAAACACGAGCTTTATCGTTGATTAAAGTAGTTACACCATATTCATACATTTGCTCATCGTTGTTGTATAAGGTAGCATCTTTGTAACCGATGTTATCAGATACTTTATAGTTTCTTCTGTTGATGTTTTGAGCTTCTTTAACTGGCTCAAATTTCAAGCGACCTAGTGAATCTTTTTCATCGATTTCGCCATACTCATCCAATTTAACTTGGGTATAAACGTTACCACGGAAACTGTTGAAATCATCCATGTCTTCAAGTGATAATGGACGGTATACGTCTTTTACCCATTCTGACACGTTACCAACCATGTTATATAAACCGTAGTCATTCGGCCAATATGAGAATACAGGAGTCGTAATAAAACCTGCGTCGTTCAATTGGCTAGCGATACCACCTTGGTCACCCTTGTCTCTTTTAAAGTTGGCCATGATTTTACCTCTATCTTTTTCTTTGCCATGGGTCATACGAACGGTTAAGTCATTCCATGCATAGACTCTTTTTTCGTCAGTGTTTTCAAATTGAGAGTTACCAATAGCACCTTGAGCGGCGTATTCCCATTCTGCTTCTGTAGGGAGTCTGTAATCAGGTAGTAAAATACCGTCTTTAACAGCGACATCTCTTCTGCCTTTCTTGGTTCTGAAATCTCTCATCATACCTTTGCCTTTTTTACGGGTAGCAGGATCATATTGATTCGCTAAGTATGATTTGGTGTTAAAGTTGTCTTGGTCAACCACACGTTTGTCAACATAAGGATGGATTTTTTCTCTATCCAAAATGTATTCATTCACACGGTCAGTTCTCCATTCTGCGAAAGCAGTAGCTTGTAACCAGCTCACACCTACAACAGGATAATCTTTGTAAGATGGGTGGCGGAAATAGTTTTCTACGTATGGCTCGTTGAAGGCCAAACGGCTTCTCCAACAGTTGGTGTCAGGTAAAGCTTGTTTGTAAACCTCTGGATAAGTGACAAAAACCCTTTGTAACCAATAAACATACTCTCCGTATTGAATGTTGCTGATTTCAGCTTCATCCATGTAGAAAGAGTTAACGGTGACCTTGCGTTCAACGTTGTTATAATCAAAAAGGACGTCTTGTTCGGCAGATCCCATTACAAATGCACCAGCAGGTACTAAAACCAAACCTGGTCCGGTCTCTTGACCTTTGTAATGATGGTTTTCAAAACCACCCCATTTAGTACTGTTGTATTTAATCCCAGTTGTTTGAGACTGGTCTCTTTTGCTACCACATGCAGGAGCAAGTATAAGTGTGGCCGCTAAAACAGTAGAAAGGGCAAATAAACTCTGTTTTCTTTTCATTGTTATTGTTATGTGTGTGTAACTATATTAACTGCAAATATGTTCAATTATTGTCTGATAAGCAAATTTTATCAAAAGTCAGGACATCTTAATGGTTTAAATCTCAATGGTCTATCTCTTAAGCACCAGTCAACAGTAGCACTCACTTCATGGCTACCAGGTGCAGCAGATCTCGCAGAAGATACAGTGATATCGTAGCTATAACCAAATTTGAAACGGTCTTTTCTAAAGCCTAACAAGACCATTAAGGCATCTGAGTTACCATAAGTACCAAGGGTTTGTCTGTACCATAAACCCGTTACGATTGGGCCTTTATTGACGTAAAAACCAAAGTTGATTTGGGTAAAGTTCTGTTGCAACATGAACAAAGCATTAGGCGAGAAAGTGGCTTGAGAGAAACGTTTTCTGTCAAGAGGTACCACAACACCAGCGTGAGCAGTATATCTTCTTGGAACTATGCCATCATTATTGCTGTAAAACGATTGAACAGGTTGAGTAATGTTATGCATAGCGAAACCTGCATAAAATCTTTCTGAATAGGCTAATAAACCAGCCGCAAAGTTTGGGAAACTTACTGAGGCATTGGCTTGTGGCTCATTGGTTGGAAGTACAAACCCTTGAGTTGGGTGAATTTGATCACCAAATCTTAGTTTGCTATGATCAATGGTTTTGTTGACAAGTGATGCTTGTAAACCACCTCTGATAAAGAACGTTTTGTTAACAGGTAAAACATATGAATAAACGCCACTGAAAGAAGTCGTGGTTAATAAACCTGCTCCAGCTCTGTCATAAGTTGCCATTAAGCCAATACCACCACCAATTTTGTCATAGTGCTGATCATAACTTGCGTTAAATGATCTGAAGGTGCCTGGTAAGCTAGGCCATTGGTTTCTGTAGTTGATAGACATTCTACCAGCAGATTGTCTGCCGCAGAATGCAGTACCTGCCATAGCAGGGTTGGTGTAAACAGGAGCTGCATAGAACTGGGTAAACTCAGGGTCTTGAGCATACGCATTCATCATGCAAGCAAATCCTAAAACTAAACCGTATAATTTTTTCATAAGTAATTTGGGCAAAACGGAATTTTAGCAAATATATTGTCATTTTTTGTAAATTCTATACTTTTTCTGCAATTTTTTCAAAATTAGATCGTTACAAAGGTCTAAATGAATTAAATTTGTCTAATAAATGATTCGAATCAATTACTTTGCTGCCTTAAGTGCATTTATGCTATCGAGCCTTTCTTTGTTGGGCTCTGGCTTTGTTAACTCATCATTTGAACTGGGTTCAACAGTTGGTGCAAAAAGAGCGGCCGCTCATTCTGTTTTAGCCCAAGGCAAATGGTTTAAAATCAGTGTCGCGGAAGATGGTATATACAAACTGGATGCACAGTGGTTTCAATCTGCTGGCATTGATGTCAATTCAATAGACCCTAAAACCATTCAAATCTATAGTCATCAAGGGGGGATGTTGAGCGAGTTGAATGCTTTAACTCGCCCAGATGATTTACCTGAAAATGCCATTATGGTTACAGGCGAATCAGATGGTCATTTTGATGCCAATGACTGTGTGTTATTTTATGCCCAATCGCCTAATATTTGGCAATTTGATGCCAATAGTAAGCGGTTTAAACACCAAATCCATTTTTACACTGAAAAAACCTATTTGTTTTTGACTTTTGGTCAGGCCAATGGCAAGCGTGTTGTGAGTTTGACCGATGGAATGTCGCTGACTGCAGACAGTACTTTCAATTGGTTTAACTACCATGAATTTCATGAATCAGAAAAAGAAAATATCTGCCGTGAAGGAAGGATTCATCTAGGTGAAAAATTTGACCAAACGACCACCTATACTTTTAATCATACAATTCCCAATTTAAGCAATGTGATTGCCCCTAAATTGTATTATCAAGTAGCTTCAAATGCAACAGTTACCAGTAATTTAGTGCTTAAGGTGGATGGCACAGTGAAGGATGTCAATAGTTTTTATCCACTTTTAGTGCCAACCAATTGTTTTGAGTCCAATGGTGAAAGGTCCTTTAATTTTGCTAGTACTGGTAATTTTCAGTTGGCTTTTCAGTACAATAAACCCAATGCCAGTGCAAAGGCTTGGTTGGATTATTATGAAATCCATGCCAGCAGATCTTTGACCTATTCGGAATCGTATATGCCATTTGTTAATGTTCAAAGTTTAGGCGTCAATACCAGTGCATATCAAATTCTTAATATGGCTAATAATGGGGTTATTTGGGATGTTACCAATCCATTAATGCCAGCCATTCAAGCCATTCAAACAGTTGGCAATGTCTCAGAATTTAGAGTGAAAAACATGGGACAGTTAAAGCAATATGTATTGCAAGACAATCAATTTAAAACACCTCAGTTTGAGTCATTGGTTGACAATCAAGATTTGCACGGCACCCCTAATCAGCAGTTTATTATTGTGTCTGCTCCTGAGTTCATTTCGGCCGCAAATGAACTAGCAGATTTCCATAGAGTCAATGATTTGATGGATGTTTTGGTGGTAACTCCTCAACAAATCTATAATGAGTTTTCGAGCGGGTCTCAGGATATTGTGGCCATTCGTGATTTCTTTAAACACGTCTACTATAAAAATACCAACCCTGTGAATCAGCTTAAATACGCTATGTTTTTAGGGGATGCCAGCTATGATTATAAACAGAAGTTAGGCTTTAAAAGTAATTTTGTACCTGTGTATGAGTCTGATCCACATCTTGGAATTCCATATCCAGATGATTATTACTGTTCTGATGATTTTTTTGGCTACTTGGATTCAACAGATGGCGCATGGGTAAGTGAACAAAAACTTGAAATTGCTGTTACAAGGGTGCCTGTAGCCACTTTGTTGGAAGCCAATCAATTTGTTCAAAAAGTAAAACACTATAAATCCAGTGCATCATTAGGCCCATGGCGCAATACCGTTACATTGTGCGCTGATGATGCCGATAACAATTGGGAAAAAGATTTTGTGAATGATTTTGAGGCCATTTCAAAAAACATTGACACCAATTTCACCAATCTCAATGTTAGAAAAGTATACTTAGATGCCTTTAAACAACAAAATTTAGGCGGCTCTCAAAGGTACCCCGAAGCTCAAGAAGCCATTAAAAAGGAGTTTGAAAAAGGCACTTTGATATTTAATTATGTAGGCCATGGTGGGGAAGAATATTTGGCCACAGAAAAAGTGATTGATATTCCATTAATTACCAGTCTGAAAAATAAAAACACATTGCCAGTATTTTTTACTGCTACCTGTGAATTCAGTCGCTACGATGATGCCCTTAGAAAAAGTGCCGGGGAATATGTCATGACTCAACCTGATGGAGGGGCCATAGCCATGTTTACCACAGATCGCATTGTGTATTCAGGCGCCAATGCCGCTTTGACTACTTTCTTTTGGACCAACTGTGCTTATGTGAAAATAGGGGGCGAATGGCCAAGGCTTGGGGATGTCTACAAAAAACTAAAAAATTGGTATGGACAAAATAGCAATGACCGCAAATTTACTTTGTTTGCTGATCCTGCGCTTAAAATGAACTACCCAGAACATTACATTAAAATTGACAGTTTAAATCAATCTGATTTTGATGCGCAATCTGACACCTTAAAAGCTTTGTCAAAGGTTGTTTTTAAAGGACATATTGAAAATGTTCAAGGTCAAAAACAAACCGGTTTCAATGGGACGATTTTTCCTGTTGTATACGATAAACAAAGTATTTTCTATACACTTGGTAACGATGTCGCTGATTTAAAATTACCCTTTAAACTTTATGATAACATCCTTTACAAAGGCAGTAATTCAGTCAAGAATGGTGAATATAGTTTTTCATTTGTTGTGCCCAAAGACATCAATTACAATCTTGGTTACGGGAAATTGAGTTTGTACGCACAAAATGACATCACAGATGCTAGTGGCAGTTCCTTAAAAATAGCCATAGGTGGGACGAACACGCTTGCAGTGAATGATACTGTTGGCCCCAAAATAGCCTTGTTTATTGACGATTATTCCTTTAAATCAGGTGGCTTGACAAGCGGTAATCCTTTGTTGTTGGCTAAATTGTTTGATGTGAATGGTATTAATACTTCAGGCAGTGGCATTGGTCGCGATATTATTGCGACGATTGATAAAAACAGCAGCTCTGAAAAGCGCTATATCTTGAACGCGTTTTACAGCTCAGAACTCAATTCATATACCACCGGCAACATTGCCTATCAATTGGCAGGATTGTCAGTAGGAAAACACACCTATACCCTCAAGGTATGGGATGTTTATAACAATTCAAGCGAAGCTAGTATTGAATTCATCGTGACTGATGGTCAACAAATTCAGTTGCTAAGCATAAGGAATTTTCCAAATCCGATGCAAACAAACACCCGTTTTGAATGTTCGCACAATTGGTCAGGAAAGCCCCTGGATGTCGACATAAATGTGTATTCACTTAATGGGGCACTCTTGAAATCTATCCACCAACATTATGACTCAGCGCCCGCTGTCATATCAGATTTAGAATGGAATGGCAACGACCCTAATAACATGCGTTTGTCCTCAGGTGTTTACTATTATCAAATACAGTTGAGTACAGAAAATGGGCAAAAAGCTCAAAAAGTAGAAAAATTATTAAAGGTTGATTAGATATTATTAAAAACATTGATATATTTGCCCTCTATTGAATAGAAAATTACTCAAAATTTTATTCTGAATGTTAATTGAAATGAATTCCACAAAAAAGCTAGTGGCCATGTTGTCATTAGTGGCTATCCATGCTTCTGTATTTGCTCAATCCTCTGGTTCTATCAGCCGTTCACAATTGACCGGTCAAATGAATGTGATCACTACAGCTGTTCCATTTTTAACCATAACACCAGATAGTAGAAGAGCTGGTATGGGTGAAGCTGGTGTGGCAAGTACAGCTGATGCTAATTCAGTCTATTGGAATGCGGCTTCTTTAGCTTTTGTAGAAAAGAAAGCGGCGATTTCAAATTCATATGCACCATGGCTCAGACAATTGGTGCCTGGTATTTCTTTTAACAGTGTATCTGGTTACAGCAAAATCAATAAACGTTCTGTGGTAGGTGGTTCAATGAGGTTTTTTACATTTGGTGACATCAACTTTACGGATGATGCAGGGAACCCACTGGGGACATTTAAACCAAGTTCATATGCCCTTGACGTATGCTATGCAACCCAATTAAGTAAGCATTGGGCCATCGGTGCTGATTTGAAATTCATCAACGATAATTTAGCCGGTACTAGACCAATTAACGGCATTACACCAAAGATTGGCAGAAGTGGAGCAGGTGATATTTCTGCCTTGTACAAGGGTAGCAAGAAAGCCAAAATAGGTGGTGAAACTAAAGAATTGCGTTATGCATTTGGTGTGAATCTTCAAAACTTGGGGGCTAAGATTACATATTCAGACAAAAACAATAAGGAGTTTATACCAGCCAATTTAAAGCTAGGTACTTCATGGGGGTATGATATTGATGAATACAATTCAATTACTGGTATGTTGGATATCAATAAATTGTTAGTTCCAACGCCAGGAATCAATGTGCTAAGAAATGAAGCCAATACAGCTGATTCTATGGTGGATGACAATGGTACCATGGTGACGGTATATGAAAGAACTAAAAGTACAGATCCCGTGATTACAGCAGCTTTAAGGTCTTTTACTGATGCCCCTGGTGGATTAAGCGAAGAACTAAAAGAGTACAACGTTTCTGTAGGCATGGAATACAGCTATATGAAGCAGTTTTTTATGAGAGCAGGCTATTTCAATGAAGCCAAAACCAAGGGCAATAGAAAATATGCTACTTTTGGAATTGGTTTGAAATATAAAGTCCTTACAATAGATATTGCTTATTTAGTGCCATTTGTTCAAAGACACCCATTACAAAATCAAATGCGTTTTACCTTGTTGTTTGATTTAGTAGCAGACGACACTAAAAAATAATCAGTTAAAAAACGGATTCGTTCGTTTCTCATGACCAATGCTGGTCGAAGGTCCATGACCACTATAAACAATCGTCTCTTCTGGTAATTCAAATAATTGTTTTTCAATACTATTCAATAGTGTTTGATGATGTCCTCCTGGCAAGTCCGTTCTGCCAATACTGCCGTTAAACAATACATCTCCAACAATGATCATTGATGCTGAAGGGATGTAAAGGCTAATGCTGCCTGGCGAGTGTCCTGGCGTCAATAAGATGTCTATGGCATGTTCGCCCAGTTTTAGCTTAGATTCAGGGGTTAAAAAATGGGTGATTTGAGCAATTTCTGGTAAATACAAACCATATAATACCGCAGAAGTCGGCGCCATGTCCATAACAGCTTGTTCCAATGGGTGTGCCATTAACTCAAGGCCATAAGTGTCGATACAATATGGATTGCCAAAAATATGATCTATATGGCAATGGGTATTGATGAGGTATTTAGGCTTTAATGCATTGTGACTGATGAAATCAGAAATTTGTTTTTGTTCAGAAGCATTGTACATGCCAGGGTCAATGATGATACATGTTTTGTGTTCATCAAAAAGTAAATAGGTGTTTTCTGAGAATGGCCCAAAAGTAAAGCTCTGGATTTGTAACATGTTGCAAAATAAATCAATTGTTATCTAATAATTCTATGCTGATCGTATTAAAGCAGAATGCCGCTTGTTTTATCCTACACTTTGTTTATTTTCGCAAGCGAAATCAAAACAATGCCACAAGTAACTTTTTCAAAAGACAAACGTCAATTTCATGTAGAATTGAATCAAAGGGTGAATGACTATTTTAAAAGCAATCAGTTGAGCCAGAGAGGCAATAGTAAACTGTTTTTTAAAGCTTTTTTCATGTTAGGGTCTTTGTTTGCATTATACGCCGTTTTAGTATTTATGCAACCGCTTGCTTTATGGCTCAACATTATGTTGTTAATGGTATTTGGTACTTTTATGGCCTCAATTGGTTTCAATGTTATGCATGATTCATGTCATGGTGCCTTTTCAAACAACAGTACAGTGAATGACATTTTTGGTTATAGCATGAATTTATTGGGTGCCGAGTGCCGTTTTTGGAAAGTAAAACACAATGTCCTGCATCATACATTTACCAATGTAGATGGTGTAGACGATGATATTTTTAAACCACCATTTTTAAGAATGTCACCGAATCAGCCTTACCGTAAAATTCAGAAGTACCAAGCTTGGTATATGATTTTTTTATACAGTATTTCCGTTTTGTTTTGGGTGTATTGGATGGATTTTGCTAAGTATTTTACCAATAAAGTACATACCACCGATTTACCTAAAAAGAAGTTAGCTGATCATGTAAGTTTTTGGGGAACTAAACTGTTTCACATTGGATTTTATATCATCATTCCTGGACTCGTATTAGGTTTCAAAATGGCTTTCATTGGGTATTTCATCGCAATGTTGTCTCTAGGCATAGTAATTTCAATTGTTTTTCAATTGGCGCATGTTGTTGAGGGAGCTGCTTATGCAGATGCTCAAGAAACAGGGGTAGTGTCGATAGATGAAGACTGGGCCATCTACCAAATGCAATCAACCTTTGATTTTTGCCCTGATAATGCTTTTTTAACTTGGTCATTAGGCGGTCTAAATTACCAAGTAGAACATCATTTATTCCCTAAAGTTAGCCATGTACATTATCCGGCCATTCGCAAAATAGTCATTGAAGTTGCCCAAAAATATGGTGTTCAACACAATGAGTTTAAAAGCTTTTGGTCTGCCATTAAATCGCATTTTGGTATGATGAACCAATTAGGAGGTACTCAATACACCCAAGTGAGTGCTTAATGAATCACTTGGAATTTGGCATGCATTTGTTTGTTGCCAGAACTGATAAGGCGTAATATGTAAAATCCACTTTGTAATGCACCAACATCCATTCTTGAATAGGTGTCAAAACGTTCAAGTGTCATTGGTATGCTTTGCCCTAATTGATTGATTACTTCATAATGAAGCACCTCGTCGAAGTTTACGGGAATTTCTAATTGCTTATGAGCAGGGTTAGGAAATACCTGAATGGCTTGACTAATGGCGTAGGTATTTAAGTTGTTTTTGTGATTGTAACGAATGCTATTGCTTTTTAAAAATTGTAAACCACCTCTATTATTCGCAATCAACATCTCGGGGATGGTGTCCCCATTGAAGTCAGCCAAACAACCTGACACGAAACTGCCGAAGTCATTGCGGTAGAACTTTTGGCCATTGAGCCCATTAATATACGTACATGAATCCAGTAGTTTAAAGGCTGCATTAGGTTTGTTGCCGTCAATTTCAAATAATCTCACAGAACCTACGGCATTACAGACTAAAAGCTCTAAGATGCCATCACCATTCATATCCATTATGCTGGGCTTAGAGTAAGTGTTTTTCTCGTAAATAGGGTAGTAGCCAATAATGGCAAATGTGTCGTCGTAAATGTATTGAAATCCAATGGAATCAAAGGCCTTGATCATGCCAAATTTATTGGTGTAAATGCTAAAGTTAGGGCTGCTTAAACTCCCTGTGTTTCTGAAGTAGGATAGCATGCTATCGCTTCTACCTATGATCAAATCTTTTAAACCATCTCCATTGATGTCGGCCACTGCAGGTGCACTAAATCCGCCTACATCTATATTGAATCCTGGAAACACATTGTTTGATAAACTGAAGCTAGGATTTAGGGTATTGCTGTTGCTTGAGGTGTTTTTATAAAATAAAATTTCACCTTTATCATTGCCACAGATCAAATCCAACTTGCCATCATTGTCCATGTCTGAGATGCTTGGACAAAGTTTCTGTATCTTATCCTTGAATAAAAGTCCAAAATCAGTATTCACCAATTTGAATTGAGCAGTTTTGGCATTGCCAATGTTTTCAAATAAATACAAACGGTCTGCACTGTCTTTGCTTTTATATGCATCGGCATTCGTCGCGGCTATGAGATCATTGTCGCCATCATTGTCCCAATCAGCTGCGGCCCAGTTGCTTTTATTGCCAAGGTCAAGCATGTCATTGGTAAATAAGGCAGTTTGCTGAGCAAAGTTTGGGGCTTTGTCTGCACCAGTGTTTTTAAACCATCTGATTTGATTGGTTTCTTCTATAATGTATGCAGTGCTAATTGAATTGGGCGCATAGGCCAAATCGCGTTTACCGTCGTTGTCCAAGTCTAAAAAGTAAGCAGCCGGGTAGATGGAGACATTGGCTCTATTGCTAGGACTAACGTAATTGGTGTCATATACATAAAATGAATCATAACCCATGTAGTTATTGGGCTTGGTATTGTATAACATGGTCATGTGTGAGCAACCCTCATTGCCAATTAAAAGATCAATGTCGTTGTCGTTGTTCGCATCAAATAATGTAATGCTAGAGCCATTGGTATGCCTAGGTCCATACAATCTGTAGTCGCTGTTTTTAGAGCACGTATTCAATAAGTAACTGTTACAATCGTAATCGTTAAAATAACCCCAACACATATCGACATGAAAAAAGCGCATGGAATCTGCAGGTAGGTTAAGTTCCTTCTGATAGTTCTGAAACAAATAGATGGCACCACCTAAATTAGAATAACTCATGATGTCTAAATCACCATCAAAATCTATATCGTAAATACCAGGTAAATGAATGGATGGGGTCGACAAATTATTGTATTCGATAAACGAGCCGCTTGGGCTCATGTTGCGATAATTCAAAGTAGGTAATTCTTGAAAGCTAGGGACACTATTGCTGGCGCTTAAGTTTTTATACACCACATACCCTTGCGGACCTGTCGTAAATATATCTTCATAGCCATCGTTGTTGTAATCACGCATCAGCATCCAAGCAAATGCCTTGAATTTTGGGAAGTATTGCGCATAACGGTTATCAAGTACGTAGCTGAATTGACCTACACTGCCGGTGTTGATCATGGTGCTTATGCTGCCATCTAATTTATCATAAATGACCAAGTCTTTTTTGCCATCTTTATTTAAGTCACATGGGCTAATTTGAGGGCAATGAAATCCTCCCGTAAATGGCATCGACAATTTAGTGTTGTTGTTATTGACAAAGTTCAAACTATCAGATTTGTAGAACCTAAAAGGTTGTGCTTTTAAGTGTAAACTTAAAAACAAGACCATCAAAATTGATAATAGGCGGTAATGAGATGTCATAATTCAAATATACGTAAAAGACGTAAAAAATACTGTATGCGCTGCTTGGTTTATGATTAAAGCGTATTTTTGTCGAACATGATCAGCCTATCCGAACTGTACAAGAAATATCTATTAGCCCAAGGCAATGTGTTTACAGATACACGTCAAGTAAAGCATGGAGCCATTTTTTTTGCTTTAAAAGGGGCTAATTTTAATGGCAACGACTTTGCACTTAAGGCCATTGAAGCCGGTGCATCTTATGCCATTGTAGATGAGAAAGTGTCTGACGATGAACGATGTATTTTGGTCAAAGATGTTCTTGAGACCTTACAAGATTTGGCGCATTACCACAGGCAACAATTGGGGATTAAAGTAATTGCAATTGGCGGCAGTAATGGCAAAACCACCACTAAAGAATTATTGGTGTCTATTTTGAGTCAGGCTTATAAAGTGCATTTTACCCCTGGAAATTTTAACAACCACATTGGCTTGCCTCTGACGATATTGCAAACTAAAAAAGAACATGAATTGCTGGTGCTCGAAATGGGCGCCAACAAAGCAGGCGACATGACAGAGTTGTGTGAAATTGCAGAACCTAATTATGGTATTATAACCAATATCGGGAAAGAGCATCTTGAAGGTTTTGGTGGAATAGAAGGGGTAGCGGCCTCTGAAGGTGAATTGTTTGACTATTTAGCCCAAAACAATGGTGTGGCATTTGTCAATCATGATGATGCATGGGTCATAAAATTAGCTCAAGCAATTATTCATCAACATAGTTATGCGGTAGAGGATGCTGCTTTTAAAGTGATTCAACAGGTGCCTAATATCCAGATTCACTATCAAAATAGTTTGATTGTGTCTCCGTTAATGGGTTTACATAATTTACAAAACATAAGAGCGGGCATTGAAATTGCGCGCGCGTTTGATTTAACAGCCGAACAAATACAAGCTGGTATTCAGGCCTATTCTCCTCAAAACAATAGGTCTCAATGGGTTGAAGGTCAAAATCAAAATAAAGTATTGTTGGACGCATACAATGCCAATCCAAGTAGTGTAGAAATGGCTTTAAAAACATTTGCGGCAATTGATGGGGCTAAATGGGTGCTCTTGGGAGATATGTTCGAACTAGGAGACTATGAGGCGTCAGAACACCAAGCCATTTGTGATTTGGCTGCAAGCTTTGACTTTGAACAGATTGTTTTGGTTGGCAAGGCTTTCTCAAAAGTGACTTTGCCATCTAGTAATGTGAGCGCTTTTGAAACTGTTGACGCTGCAATGCAATTTGTGCAATCACAAGCGGTGCATCAAAAAACGATATTAATTAAGGGGTCAAGAGGGATGAAGATGGAAGTGTTTAAAGACTTGTTTTAGTCTTCATAATCTTCGACTGGTTTGTCTTTACTGTATTGATCGTCTTCGTCATCGTCATTTACGTCGTCTTTTTCTTCATTGCTAAAGTCCATTTCTTCGATGTCAATGTCGTCGAACATTTGTTTTAATTGTGAAGATACTTTAATCAAATAGATGGTGTCTTTGGTTTCAACTCTTACAGCAGAAATCATTTCACCTTTCGCATTTGGGAATTTAATGACATCTTTTTCGTATCCATTAGGATACATTTCTGCTAGAAGATTTAAAATCTCATCAGGAACATTATTGTAGTCAACTATTTTACGTTTCTTTTCCATTCGGGGCACAACTTTTACATTGCAAAAATAGAAACACAAAAATAATGATGCGATTTATTTATTCAAAAAAGTATTTTTTTTTGGACGCTGTTTGATAAGCGGGCTTAATCGCAGTAAAATATAGGACTTTCGTCTATTTGTTATTGGATTATTTTGTAGCTAATACCCAATTGAAAGTGCTGGCCACGCTTATAAGTTAATAACTGTTGGTCGGTTCTCTCTTTGTGGTAATTGATTTTGCCATCGCCGTTAGTGTCTTGCCACAATTGGTTTTGATAATTTAATAGGTCGGAGATGCCAAATTTAATGATCCATTTTTTCTTAATCTCTTTGCTAATGGTAATATCAATTGCATGTCTAGGCATTTCATAGATTGTAGGGAATACATTGTTACCTACATAAACGATGCGCTTTCCAAAAATGTTATAGGCAAAATTAATGGTGGTAAAAGAATCCAATTTGTATTGTAAGGACGTATTAACAATATAAGGTGATTGGCCTTGTAGTGGTCTAAATCTGGCTTGGCTAAGGGTGCTGTCTTTGCCTAAGTCTACTTTAGAAATAATGTAAGATGCGTTGATCAACATCGATAGTTTTTTGAGGTTTTTGTTTTGAGAGCTGTTCTCGAATGATTTTCTGTATTCAAGTTCTACACCCATATTGCTTGCTTTAGCAGCGTTTTTAAGCATATACTGTTGGCTCAAACCTACTGGCTGTACATAGTTCTCAATTGGATTAACGAATTTTTTGTAGAACACACCAAAGTTGAATGTTTCACTTAAACTAGGGTAGTTTTCAAATCTTAAATCAAGATTATCAATGGTACAAAGTTTCAAATCCGGGTTACCTACAATGTTTACATCGTACATAAAGTCATAATATACAAATGGCGCCAATTCTCTGAATTCAGGGCGATTTACCGTTTTTCCGTAAGCCAATCTCATTAGGTTTTTCTTCTTTTGATCGAAGAAATAGGCCATGTTTAATGAAGGTAAAAGGTTCAAATTATTGAGTGCTACATTGATTGGACCAAGCGCATTGGCACTTTTTAAGTTTTGATTGAATTGTTCGGCTCTTACCCCCACATTGATGTTCATGGTTTTCAAAGGGATACTGCTGTTGACGTAAGCAGCTAATAACTGATTGGCTGCGGAGTAGTGGTCGCTTGGATTAGTGCCTTCTTGTGGTTTTAAACCGGCCACTGAATTGATGTTTTTAGCATCGAATATTTGATCTACTGGGGTTTGTAAAAAATCATATTTTTTAGAGGGATCACCACTGTAGGTGTAACCAAACCATCTGGCTCTAAAGTCTCTGTTTTTATTCTCAGCATAAGCGCCATATCGCAATGTGATGCCATTGATTGTGTCAAAACTTGATTTGATGTGTGATTCATACTGAATGTTTGCAGAATACGTTTGTTCATTCAAGGTAGAATAAAACCTCGCTGCATCAAATAAATTTGCACTTGGAGGATCCACCAAAGTATATTGGTTGGTGCCAATTGCTCTCACGGTTCTAAATCTTCTGAAATCTGGTTCGTTACGTTTCACCAAACTTACGCCCAGCGTATACGTTAGTTTGTCTGTTGCATTGAGCTTGTGATTGCCTTCAAATTGTCCGAAATACAAACCTCT
>JBEIKN010000003.1:0-28387 GCA_040379725.1 Flavobacteriales bacterium | reverse complement strand
TATTTGAAAACTATTGAAACAGTGCTAACTATCTTTGAAAGGTTCAATTGACTTTAAAATAAATTGTGAGCATGAGTAATCACGTATACTTACCTGAAAATGAAAGAGAGCGATTAGAAGCCCTCATCAATTTCAATATATTACTCAAAATGCCCGAAAAAGAATTGGAACTCATTGTTCAACTTGCTAGCAGTATTTGTCAGGTACCTGTTGCACTCATTTCAATCTTCGAAAACAATGTTCAGCACATTAAATCAAGTTATGGTTTAAATATCTACGAACTAAGTTCAAATTTTGATTTTGGTTATCAAGTGTATAAGCGGAACAGTTTTGTGGAAATTCCTGATGCCTTACTTGACCCGGAGATGATTAAGAACCGTTTAGTTATCGGGCACCCTAATTTCAGATCATTTGCGGGCGTACCCATTAGAAGCTCAGAGGGCAATCGAGTAGGAACACTCTGTGTAATCAATACACAAAATCGATCGTTAAACAGAGAACAAATTGACGGTTTAAACCATCTATCTGAGCAAATCACGCATTTACTCGATCTCAGAAAGCAAAATAAAAATCTTCAGACAGAACTTAATCAACTTTTGCATGAACGCATCAATCAAACAGAAATTGATTTGGCAGCTTACAAATTTGCACTAGATCAATCCTCTGGAGTGGCCATTGCGGATCAGAATGGTTTTATAAAATTTGCCAACGATAAGTTTTGCAATTCATCTGGATACATCAAAGAAGAATTACTAGGCCAAGCCTATAGTATTTTTAACTCTGGTCACCACCACCCTGATTTTTTTGCGGCCATGTGGGAACGCATTAGCCAAGGAGATTTATGGCATGGCGAAATCAGAAATAGAAATAAGAATGGCAACTACTTTTGGGTAGACTGTAGTATCATCCCGTTTAGGGATAAGAAAGGCCGAACCTACCAATACATGGCCATTCAACAAGACATTACTGAAAAAAAATCTGCTCAAGACCGCATGACGCTCGAAGCGAGATTAATTTCAATCTTAAGTGAAAACCACAATATCAGGCAATCCATTCAGCATATTTGCGAACAAATTTGTTACAGATTAGAATGGGAAATCGGCGTATACTGGCAGACTGAAAACCAAGCCAAAACACTAAGTCCTTTTTCGTATTACCAATTTACCTATCCTCACAACGACGCGTTTAAACAAGACATACTCAAACAACAATTACAATTAGGTGAAGGCATAGTTGGCAGAACACTGCTTAAAAAACAAGCTTCATGGATATATGATTTAAGCAATGAAATGTTTTCCTTTGATGTGCAGGTTGTGGAGGAATATGGCTACCATTCAAGCTTCTCCTTCCCTGTTTTGTTCAACAATGAGGTGTTTGGTGTTTTGCAGTTCTTCAGTACAAAAGCCAAAAAATCGGACATTAACATCATACAAATGTTCGAGAGTACATCGTTGCAAATTGGCGCATTTATTGAACGAAAAAGAGCCGAAGAAGAACTCCTTAAAGCCAAACAACAAGCTGAAGAATCCGTCATTTCTAAAGACCAATTCTTGGCCAATATGAGTCATGAAATTAGAACGCCAATGAATGCCATTATTGGATTCACTGATCTCTTATCTGAAACAGGCTTAACCCCTAAACAATCTGAATACGCTCAATCGGTTAAAATAGCAGGCGAAAATTTATTATCCATCATCAATGACATTCTAGACTTCTCAAAAATCGAGTCTGGTATCGTTAACATCGAACAATCTCCATATGATATCGAAGAGATTTTAAGAAACATATATGATTTATTGAAAATCTCTGCCATTGACAAAAATTTACACTTTGCATTTAATTTCGACCACAACATCCCTGACTATGTTATGTGCGATGGATTAAGGCTTAACCAAATCCTCATTAACTTAGTTGGTAACGCGATTAAATTCACTGAAAATGGTTCTGTAGAGTTTTCAGCAGAACTGCTTTCGAGTAATGGTCTATTTAATGACATAAAATTTTCAGTTAAAGACACCGGTATAGGCATTCAAAATGAAAAGAAAGATAAGATTTTCGAGCGGTTCACCCAGGTAAACAACGAAATCAACAGAAAATACGAAGGAACAGGTTTAGGATTGAGTATTTCAAAAAGCTTAATAGAGCTCATGCAGAGCTCCCTTGAACTCGTGTCCCAAGAAGGCAAAGGATCTGAATTTCATTTTACTTTAAGATTGCAAACTGGCTTTAAAAACGAAATCCACCAAGATTCCTTCAAACAATTAAAAAACAACCACAATACAAAACCACATATTCTTTTAATTGAGGACAACTATTTAAATCAAAAATTAGCAAAAAGTGTACTGCAAAAATTCGACTTTGAAGTTGATCTTGCTAACAACGGACAAGTTGGTTTAACTTTACTTAAAAACAAGTCCTATGATGTGGTATTGATGGACATACAGATGCCCGAATTGGATGGCTACCAAACGACCTTAAAAATCAGGCATGAGCTTCAACTAAACACCCCTATTATTGCCATGACTGCCCACTCAATCGTCGGCGAAAAAGACAAATGCATGGCAGTTGGCATGAATGATTTTATTTCTAAACCATTTGACCCAGAATTACTGTATCAAAAAATCGTACAAAAATTACCCAATACTTTTTTCAACACATATTCAAATTACAACATTTCTGAAGGCCATAAAAATGCTCAAACTTATATCCAAGAATTATCTGGAGGCGACAAAGCTTTTGAAGAAGAAATGACCAGATTATTTTTAGAACAAGTACCAAAAGATATCCTTGAATTAGACAAATGTATTGAAGAAAAGGACATCCTTAAAACAAGGGCTCAAATCCATAAATTAAAATCATCTTTAGACATTTTTGGACTTCAATCCATCTCAAATCAATTAGCTCTAATTCCGACTCACATGAGTGGAACTCAAGGTGACGTTCAAATCCAATCTATTGTGGACCAAGTTCACAACGAACTATCAGATTTTTACAAACAACTTAAACCAATCAATCAATTATCAGAAACCTATTAAAGTTATGAAAGCCATTATTATAGACGACAACGACATTGCCTTATTGGCCACTCAACAGTGTGTTGCAAAAGCAGAAAAGGTCCAATTACTAGGGGCCTTTAACGATGCTTTGCAAGCATTAAGCTATATCGCCAGCAACCCTGTAGACCTTATTTTTCTTGATATAGAAATGCCTGAACTCAATGGCATTGAATTCATTAAAGCCATGAAACAACCTCACCCAATGATCATTTTAACCACCTCTCATCCTCAATTTGCATTAGAGGCTTATGAGAACAATGTTTTAGATTATTTGGTCAAACCGATTACACTTCCTCGATTTTTAAATGCCGTATCAAAAGCTCAAGCCCTGTTTGAAAAACACAATATTGATAAGATTGAAAACAACATTATATTCATTAAAAAAGGCACTGTGATTGTTAAAGTCAACAAATCTGATGTACTCTGGATTGAAGGCCTAGGTGATTATGTCACCTTGAATACAGAAAAAGAAAAATATGTTGTGCATTCGACCATGCACAATATTGAACAAAAGTTTGCTTCAGGTGAATTTATGCGTGTTCACCGTTCATTTATTATTCGCATTGACAAGATCAACAATATAGAAGACAATTGCATCTCTTATTTTGATAAGTTTATACCTATTGGCAAGACCTATAAAGATTCTGTATACAAACGTTTGAATATGATTTAAACGACTCCAATCACACCATCAACTGCAATTTTGGATGCGTTATCGAATAGATGGTTGAAGTCACGCTTAAGTGATTATTATTGTATTGAAATTTAAATTGTGATTAAAGGGAAATGGGCGCGCTTGTTTCCCTTTAATTTTTCATTTTCTTGAGCTTTTCGAATTCTACAATAGTAATCGTACTCCCTTTGATTTCGACCAAACCCTCTTCTTTAAAGTCCGTCAAAGTCCTAATCAATGTCTCAGTGGCAGTGCCTGCAATGTGCGCCAGATCTTCACGACTGATGGGGATACTAAACAGATCTTTGTCTTTTCCATAGCGTTCTTTCAGAAGCACTAAACTCTCAGAGACTTTTTTTCTAACGCTATCGTAGGCTATTTTCAAAAGACGTTCCTCCTTCTCTTTCACTTCCTTACTAAGCAATTTCATAAAGGCATTAGCAACATCTCGGTTTTGATATATCAACTTGAAAAAATCTTCTTTAGCTATGAGCTTTAATTGAACATCTTCCATGGCAATGGCTTCATCATCATAGGGATTTTCTTCGAGCAAAGCTATGTAGCCAAAAAAATCACCCTCATTGTATAACCCTGTTATCAGTTCCTTATCTTGTTTATTGTTTTTAATGGTTTTCACTTTACCCTTTTCAATAAAATACAAGTAATTTGGCGTGTTGCTTTCTGAATAAATACTATCCTTTTTCTTATACTGTTTTTGCCTAGTATTGGCATCAACTTTTGCAAACTCATCCATGGACTTCACTTGACGTATAAAATGATCAAACCCGTCTTGTGATTGCGTAAATTGAGCCGCCGCCATAATACTTGATTTCTTAAGCCTGGTTTCAACAGCCGCCAATAGTTCAACATCATCAAAAGGCTTTGTTACATAATCATCTGCGCCTAATTCCATGCCTTTGCGAACATCCGAACGATCTGCTTTAGCGGTTAAAAAAATAAAAGGAATATGATTGGATTGAGGATCTCTATTGAGCATGTGCAATACTCCATAACCATCTAATTCTGGCATCATGATATCACAGATGATCAAATCAGGTTTTTTGAGTTGCACTTTAATCACACCTTCCTTTCCGTTAGCAGCCGTCTCAACTTGATGTCCTGCTAAAGATAAAATCTCTGAGGTGTTTTCGCGCATGTTATCATTGTCTTCAATGAGGAGAATATTAGCCATAAATTTGTGTGTTTAAATTGGAATTTGAATATAAAAAGTTGTGCCTTTATTGGGAATACTGTTAAAACGTATGTCGCCGTTTAATATCTCAACATATTTTTTAACAATACTTAATCCCAAGCCTGTTCCAGGCATGTTACCAGAATTGTTGGCTCTATAAAACCGCTCAAAAATATGCGGCTGATCTTCTAAAGGGATGCCAATGCCATGATCTTTGATGTCAATCAATAAAAAAGACTCTGACTTCTTGATGGTGATATCAATGCTTGTATGCTCATTGGAATATTTAATCCCATTACTGATCATATTGATCAGAATATTCTTCATAATGCGCTTATCGACAAAAATCAATTCTTGATTGGACAAGCCCTGAAATAATATCCTTTGACCAGGCTTTGTAATCGGGCGCATTTCATCAATCACTGTCATCACAAAGGCATCAACTGAAATGTATTCAGGATGAGCCATTAATCCGCCTTCTTCAAGTTTGTCTAACGACAATAAATCGTTTAAAATTTCAGTTAAATGATTGACGGATTTTTTAACCCTTTCAATATGTTTGATCATATTGTTTTTGTCTAAAGTTTCCGCATAACGACCGGCTAAAGACACAGAAGACATGATGGTTGCTAATGGGGTTCTAAACTCATGAGAAGCTGTACTGATAAACCTTGATTTGAGCAGGTTTAAGGCCTTTTCTTTCTCTAAGGCTGTATCTACCTCTTTCTTAGACTCAGTTAACTTTTGAATCATGTCTGCTAATTCCAAAGTCCTTTCTTGAACTTTTTGTTCAAGTTCTTGATTCAATTTAGACAGTTCAAAACTGGTCTTTTTAAGCAACTCATTGGCTTGTCTGAGTTCGTTGTCTTTGCGTTTGCGCTCAGTGATATCAATTACAAATGACACGATCAAAGTTTGCTCTAATGATTTAACATAACTCAAACTGATTTCAATTGGAAATTCGTTACCATCTTTTTTAACGGCAGCCAAATCTCGTCCAACACCCATCGACCGTGGGGTCGGATTGTCATAATAATGTGCTCTGTGTTCATGGTGCTGATGCTTAAAGCTTTGAGGCACCAAATCCTCGATACCCAGTGTCAAAAATTCAGAATCAGAGTACCCAAACATTTGCAAGGCCTTTGGATTAGCCATTACAATTCGGCCTTTCGCATCACTTACTATGATGCCCTCTGTAGCATCCGTAAACATCCCTTTGAGGATTTCATTGTGGTGTAGGCTTAACATGGTCTTACAAATTTAGTCATTTACAGCAGTTTTTCACTTTAACTGTTTCATTGAATTTATCTAGACGTTCTAATAAATAAATGCAGGCATTGCAATGCATACCCGGGATTCTAAATTTAAACTGAATGGTAGTCCCTTGTTTAAAAACCACAAACTTATTTTGGGTAACGCTATCGTTAAGGTAAGTCAAGTCTGAACCATTTACCGATTCTGGCGTATTACCATTGCCATCTTGATAGTATTGGCATAAATTATTATCATTTAATAAGGCATACACTGAGGCACAACCTTGACAACAAAAAGCGTAATCATTGACTTTTATTAATTGATCTTGGCAAGGCAATCCACAATGTTTGCAGCAAACAGCTTTATGGATTGGCTTGGTCTTATCGATAACAAGACTTTGATCTGAAAACATGAGCGATTATTGACTGACAATCATTAATGGTGATTGAGTAAATTTAATGGCATGCTTTGAAAACCGTTTGTGAAACAAACTTTGCCAAAGATTATAATGTTTGGCATAAATGACCAGTAAATCTGGTTTCATAGATTGAATGGCTTTCTCAAATTCATGTTCCTTATCGAGGCCCATAACTTGATGAATGCCTGTAACTTGATTTGGAAACATTTTTTTGAGCAAAGTTAAGAATTGACCTCTATGCAACTCAAGCGCCGGATCGTAATGCGAGACATTCACTGCCTTGATTTGAATACCGGATTGTTGACCAACTAAATCTTTTAATGGACTGAGCTGATGCACTTCTGATGTTTTGCCATCCCAACCATAAGCTATTACATTTAAATCAATGGATTTTGAATTCGCTGGGACAACGATCAAAGGTGTTTTCATCTTCCCAACCAAAGTCGTACAGACATCGCCAAAAATAACTTTATCAAAACCAGTGCGTTTCTTCACCCCAACAATGGTCAACCATGGAGACATGGATTGAATCTTATCCGCTAAAACAGGAATCAGAAAGCCATAATCCACTTCAAAAGCAATTTGCAATCCTGGTCGACTTTTTTTAAGATAGGTAATGGCACGACGCATCCATGCCGATGCTCTTTTTATATCTTGCTCTGGGCTATAGGCATAGAGCGATTCGGTATCGAGCAATGCCGAAGATGACACCACATGGTATAAAAACAATTTGGAATTGGTCTTGTAGGCCAAATCGGCTGCAATTTTTATGGCATTTTTAGATGCAGAACTGAAGTCATGAGCTGCAAAAATAAGCTTGTTTGGTTTCATCGATTATTGAAGTTTAATACACTCACAAAGCTAATTCATATCGGTTTCCATACAGAATGACCAAACCCATGCCCAAAAACTGATTGAAGTCATTTTTTATGTTTGATAAATGGCTTATTAAAAAGGGCATTAATGATAAAAAAAACTTTCTTGTATTGTGGATTGTTAATTAGTAAGTTTGTAGGGTTATTCTTCTCAAAATATAATTCATTATGGAAGTTAAATTAGAACAATTGTTTCAGGACAAAGTCGATCAAGAAATCAAAATTGAACCACGCGATTGGATGCCTGAAAAGTACCGTAAAACATTGTTACGTCAAATTTCTCAGCATGCACACAGTGAAATCGTTGGCATGCTTCCTGAAGGCAACTGGATTACCAGAGCCCCTAATTTGCGCCGTAAAGTCGCCTTATTAGCTAAAGTTCAGGATGAAGCAGGCCATGGTTTATATTTATACTCCGCGGCGGAAACGCTTGGCATGAGTCGTGACGAAATGTTTCAGGAACTCCATACCGGCAAAGCCAAATACAGTAGTATTTTCAATTACCCTACCCTCACATGGGCTGACATGGGTGCTATTGGTTGGTTGGTTGATGGTGCAGCCATTATGAACCAAGTTCCACTTTGCAGAACCAGTTATGGTCCATATGCAAGAGCAATGGTCAGGGTATGTAAAGAAGAGTCTTTTCATCAAAGACAAGGTTACGAAATCATGTTGACCTTAGCGAATGGAAGCCCAGAACAAAAAGCCATGGCTCAAGATGCCTTAAACAGATGGTGGTGGCCAAGTATCATGATGTTTGGACCAACAGACGACAACTCTCCTAATTCTGCACAAAGCATGCAATGGAAAATAAAGCGTTTCAGCAATGATGAACTGCGTCAAAAATTCATTGACGCCACTGTTGCTCAAGCCAACATACTCGGTCTCAGCATTCCTGACAAAGACCTTAAGTGGAACGAAAGCACAGGACATTATGACTTTGGAACGATTGATTGGGAAGAGTTTCACCAAGTGGTTGCGGGCAATGGCCCTTGCAATAAACAGCGTTTAAAAGCCCGAGTAGATGCATGGGAAAACGGTGCATGGGTAAGAGAAGCCGCAATGGCCTTTCAAGAAAAAGAACAAGCAAGACAAACTAAAACAGAAGCAGCATAATGGATCAAAAAGAATGGCCCCTATGGGAAGTATTTATAAGAGCCAAACAAGGCCTCAATCATAAACATGTTGGCAGTTTACATGCTGCAGACATCAATATGGCAATCGAAAACGCAAGAGATGTATACACCCGACGTATGGAAGGGGTTAGCATATGGGTGGTTGAAAGCAAACACATTCACGCCAATGACCCTCACGAACAATCGGCACTGTTTGAACCGGCAAACGACAAAGTATACAGACACCCTACCTTTTACGTACTTCCAGAAGAAGTCAACCACATGTAATGACAACACAATCAGAACATTTATTCGATTTCGTTTTACAATTGGCGGATAACAGTATGATCATCGGCCAAAGGAATGCGGCTTGGTGTGGTCATGGCCCAATACTAGAACAAGATATTGCATTAACCAATATCACCCTTGATTTAATTGGCGAAGCTAGGAGTTTGTATCAATATGCCGCTCAAATAGAGGGTAATGGCGCTACCGAAGACACTGTCGCATTTTTAAGAGATGCCCGCTCCTACAAAAACTTACTATTAGTTGAACAAGCCAATTTGGATTGGGGAAACACCATCGTCAGACAGTTTTTCTTTGATGTTTTTCATTACTACTCTTTACAAGCGCTTTGTTCAAGCAACGACCCTCAGTTAAAAGCCATTGCAGAGAAGAGTTTAAAAGAAGTGACCTATCACCTCAAATGGAGCAGCGAATGGGTCATTAGACTTGGAGATGGCACGGAAATCAGTCACGACAAAATCCAGGCAGCCGTTAATGGCCTTTGGGACTACACACATGAATGCTTTATTCCAAGCAATGCTGATTCAGCTTTAAATGTATCAGGCATAGCACCTTCATTAGAAGACATTAAAACCCTTTGGAACAAAAAAGTACTTGAGATATTAACCCAAGCAACCATTTCAATCCCCTCACAAACCTTTGCTCAAAAAGGGGGCAAACAAGGTATTCATTCTGAAGAATTAGGCTACCTTTTAGCCGAAATGCAACACTTACAAAGAGCCTATCCGGGCGTTGAATGGTAAACCCAAAATGCTGTCGGATATCATAACTACACCCTATTAAATCAATTTAAAAACAACTAATTTCGCATCAATTTCTAAATTACCATGGGAAGAATTTTCGAGAAAAGGAAGCACAAAATGTTTGCACGATTCGACAAAATGTCGAAAACCTTTACCAAGTACGGAAAAGAAATCGCTATTGCAGTAAAGAGCGGTGGTACAGATCCTGAATCCAATGCCAAGCTAAGAGCAGTTATTGCCAATGCTAAAAGCCAAAACATGCCCAAAGACCGTATTGAAGCGGCCATTAAGCGTTCTGCAGGCAAAGACACCAGCAATTACGAGGAGATCGCCTATGAGGCTATGTGCATGAAGGGCGTGGGCTTAGTGATTGAAACAGCTACCGACAACCCTACAAGAACAGTCGCTAATATCCGAATGCACCTTAACAGAGGTGGCGGCGAGCTTGGTAAATCAGGTTGTTTGGATTTTGCTTTTGACCGCAAGAGTGTATTTGTGATCAAAACTGACAACATCAATGCAGATGAATTAGAACTTGAATTGATTGACGCTGGTCTTGAAGATACTGAAATCGAAGATGGCGAAATGGTCATTACAGCTACTTTTGAAAATTTTGGCAATATGCAAAAAGCCCTTGAAGGCAAACAATTAAACATTGTAAGTGCAGAATTGCAAAGAATACCGACCAATACCGTTGAACTCACTGAAGAGGAAAAACTTCAAGTGGAAACCTTGATTGAAAAATTAGAAGACGATGACGATGTTCAGAACGTCTACTCCAATATGGCATAAAACAAATAACACTATATCTGCTATGAACAGAACAACCAACAACAACATTTTAGTTCCAACCGATTTCTCAGAAATTGCTCACAACGCATTGGGACACGCATTAAAAATTGCAGATGTTTACAAAAACGAAATCACATTACTTAACATTCAAGACGATGGTGGTTTATTCGGTCTATTTGGCAATGATGAAAAAATGAGCCTCATCAAAGAAGCCATAGACATGAAAATGGATAAATTAATTACTGAAAGTTTGAAAAGCTTTCCAAACGTCAAAATCAACAAACGTTTTGAATATGGTAAAATTTATAAAGTCATCACTGAGATTGCAGAAAAAGAAAATTTCGATAGCATAGTGATGGGTACAAACGGTGCTAGTGGCTTGCAACAAATCACTGGTAGTAACGCCAGCCGTGTAATCAATTACGCTAAAGTGCCAGTTGTTGTTGTTAAAGACCAACCAATGGGCAGCATGGGCTATGAAAAAATTGTTTTACCAATTGACCTTTCACCAGAGAGCAGACAAAAAGTAACTTGGGCCGTGCATTTAGCCAAGAAATTCAACAGTGTGATTCACGTGATATACGAAAACAGCACCAATTCTGAGGTAAAAGCCAGAATTTTTGGCGCGGTGAATCAAACCCAAGACATTTTAGCTCAAAATGGCGCCAATTATATTGTAAGAGGTCTTGATGAAGAAAAATACCAAGACAGTTTTGCTGAAGACACCCTTGCTTATGCAGACGAAATCAAAGCTGACTTGATTATGATCATGTCTCAACAAGAAAAAGGTTTCTCTGAATTCTTGTTAGGTAGTTACGCTCAACAAATCGTTAACCACAGTGGAAAAGTACCTGTAATGTGTATCAACAGTCACGACACTGGTGTTATCATAGACGGTGTATTCAGCTAATGAAAATACTAGTAGCCGATAGCGGAAGCACAAAGTGCGATTGGATGCTTGGCACAGATCATCTAAAGCCCGTACTGATTGAAAGTATGGGCTTCAACCCTTTTTATCACTCGTCAGAATTGATTTCAAGTACGATACTTGAAGCCTTTTCTGGGCAAACCCTTAATGACATTGATTATGTCTATTATTACGGTGCAGGATGCTCAACTGACGAACTCCGACAAATTGTAGCCAATGGCTTAGAAGCGGTATTTACCAATGCCAAGATACTTGTATCGCATGATCTAGATGGCGCTGCTATTGCGACCTGTGGCAGTGCACCTGGCATTGCATGTATATTAGGTACCGGTAGCAACGCTTGTTTATGGGATGGTAAAGCCATCGTTGAGACCCATTGTAAGTTTGGACTTGGATTTATTTTAGGAGACGAAGGCAGTGGATCCCACATTGGCAAACAATTGATTAAAGGCTATTTCTACAATGAAATGCCAGCACATATTCGCCAATCATTTGAAACCCATTTTCCTGACCCCAAAGCCATCATCCATCATACCTACGCCCCAGGAGGGAACACATACGTTGCAGGCTTTGCTAGATTTGCAGGTGAACATCAGACAGATCCATATATTCAAGAGCTTATAAGAGCTGTATTTGAATACTATGTAAAATCACACATTTTAAAATACAAAGATTACAGCACTACCCCTGTTAATTTTGTTGGATCAATTGCCTATTTGTATCAAGACATCTTAAAAGATTTAGGCAAAACCTATCAGTTCAATATTGGTAAGATCATCAAACAACCCATTGATGCCTTATATGCCTTCCATTTAGCCTAAGAAACAAGCTAAATAAGATACCAATAAGCCCAAAACAATCAATACCCATTTACTTCTTCCCTCTTTTTTGCGCAAAGAATGCTCAAACACGATGGTGGTTGATATGTGTAAAAACACTCCTGCAATTAAGGCCATAACGATGTGGATCAATTGATCAGACATCACATTGGCCTCATGCACCCATACGCCCAAAGTATAGCCTAAAGGGGTTGCACAAATGTATATCAATAGAAATGCATATACATGCGAAGACTGTTTCCATTTAGAGTGCATTAAAACGGATAAAGAAAATGCTGCAGGGATTTCATGCACGGCTATCCCAATGATCATACTGTATGAAAATCCTTGACCCAAAAACTGACTTAAACCGGCAGAATACCCCTCCAAGACGGCATGCAACATAAGCCCTGAAAACAAAATCAATTCACTTTTAGGCAAATCATGTGAATGAATATGTCCATGCCCTACCCCACCAGTAAATCGTTCCAAAACAATTTGAAACAAAAACCCTATCACAATCCAAAGACCGGCCCATTTTATGTGATCAAACAATTCAGGCATTAACCCAAACAAGGCAATACCCATTAAAAATGCGCCACTAAATGCCACTGTATGACCAATGAACTTATGAGAATGCACCTTAAGAAGTCTTTGGGTAAGCACCCCTAACAATGGTCCTGATAACAATATAAACAGTGGCAACATCATAGTAATTTTAGTGGTTTAAGTCCTTTCTTATATAGTGTAAATCCTAAAAAAGCCATGAGCACACCCACTAAAGCGCCCACCAACACATCGCTGGGATAATGCACCCCACAATACACTCTACTATAGGCTATCAGTGCAGCCCAAAAGAGCGCAGCAGCTTTATACCCTATAGACATGCTAGGCAGTAATAAGATGATGAACACCGCAATTGCAAAATGATTGGCAGCATGCGAGGAGGCCATGCTATAACTATCCGAACAGCTTACACCATTTGGCAAACGTGGGGTTAAACTGACTTCATGACAAGGTCGAACGCGTTTGAACATTGGTTTCATGAGACTGCTACAAATTTGATCAGAGGCAGCCACCACTAATATCACGCAGCACAACATCCACAATGCTTTCTTTTTAAAGGCTTTTATGGCAAATGCAAAAAGCAAGAGGTACAAAGGCATCCAATTGATTTTATCTGAAACAAACACCATTAGATGATCTGCCCATGAGCTCACCCATGCTTGATTGATCAGTTGATAAAGTGTGTGGTCTACTGGCATTCTGTTACTTTTTCTGAAAACAATATTAAACGTTCGGAATGTTCAGGCGAGAAAGGATTCAGTTGATAATCGCCATAAACATGGGTAATTTTTAATCCAGCCGCTTGATACAATGCCTCAAAGGCCTGCAAATCTAATAAATCCACTTGTTCTGTGAAAGTATGCGCTGCTTTATCAACCTGAAATGAGATGGTTTTGTATACCCTATTGTGCTGAATGACTTTTTTAACATCAAACTCGAAACCTTGCTTTTGAATGATTTGATGAGGCACGATGCGTTTACGCACATATTCAGCATTCAAATAATCTTGCACAAAAATACCTTGTGGTTTTATCATGCTATTAACGGCCAATAAGGTCTTAAGGTTATCATCCTCTGCATCAAAATACCCAAAACTGGTAAATAGATTCATGAGCACATCTGCTTTAAAATCCGGATAAGGCTTGCGCATATCGTGCACCTTAAATTGCAAAGTGTCTGTTTGAAACTGCTGGGCATGGGTTATGCTCTCTTCACTTAAGTCAAGGCCTAAAACATTACATCCATGCGAATGTAAAGTCAGTGCATGACGCCCTTTGCCACAAGCTAAATCGATGACTGAATGGGTTTCATTTAACTGAAGTTTGTTTGCCAAAGCATGCACAAAACTAGCCGCTTCATGGTCGTTGCGTTCGCCATAAAGTACATGATAATAAGGCGTATTGAACCATTCCTTGAACCAAACCATTAGAACTTGCAAAATAAAGAAAAAGAATTTAGATTTGCTTATTATGAAAGCCTTAAAATTAAGCTTGGCACTATTGACCCTCTCTGTGGTGTTGATCCAATGTAAAGACAACAAAAACGAAGTAACCGTTAACAGTGGCCCTACGACACCTGCCATTGACTTATTAACTCAAAAAAACTGGTTGATTTCAAGTTTAATTAGCAGCGGAACCGATATTTGGAATACCCCTTTTGTGAGCGCTTGCAACAAAGACAATCAATACCGCTTCAGAAAAAACGACTCATTGACCTTATACGACATGAGCAATAAATGTAATGGATCTGATCCTGATTCAACCAACAGCTATTTTGCCTTGTTCAATAACAACACGCAAATGGTATTGAATGTAAAACTCAGTAGCACTATGTCCATTAACGATACCGCTGAAGTATTAGAGATTTCTGAAAATACGCTAAAATTGAACGTAGAGTATACTGGCATGCCAGGTACATTAACCTTTAAACATCCTTAATGAAATATTTGCTTAGCATCATACTGCTATTAACAATCGTTTACAGCTGTAGAAAGTCAACCATTGATTTTGACAAAATTCCAGTTGACACTACCCTAGAAACGATATCACAGCACGATTGGACCATTTATCGATTAGACATGAATGGCATGAACGTATTCGGCTTAGTTATTCCAGCTTGTCAGCAAGATGATTCATACAGATTCTACAAAGACAGCATCATGAGTCAGTATGATAATAGCAATAAATGTGTTGGCAATTCAGACTCTACCTTATCACATTGGCAATTTTACAATGGCACTAAATCTATTATTGCTACAGTATTTGGAACGACTGATACCGCTCAAATTGAGTCCATAACAGATACAGAATTAAAATTATCCTTGGACTATAACGGTAACCCAGCCATCATTTATTTCAAGAAATAAAGCCTTGTCTAGAGCATTTAACCGTTTAAGCCATGAACACATAAGCACTCTAGAGGCTTTAATTGGCAAGGAACATATACTGTATGCTGAAACAGATTTGCTTCAATACAGCAAAGATTACACTGAAGACTTAAGTTATTTACCCGAATTGGTGGTTAAGGCGACTGACACAGACATGGTGTCAAAAGTGGCTAAATTTTGTCATCAGCACATCATACCACTGACTTGTCGAGGGGCAGGAACCGGCTTAAGTGGCGCATGCTTACCTATTAATGGTGGCATTGTGCTCAGCCTCGAGAAAATGAACCGCATCATTGAGATTGACTGCAACAACCACCAAGCCATTGTTGAAGCAGGCGTCATTAATGAAACCCTGCAACAAGCCGTTCAAGCTTTAGGACTGTTTTACCCGCCTGATCCTGCCAGCAAAGGCAGTTGTACTTTAGGGGGCAATATTGCTCACAGCAGTGGCGGACCAAGATGCGTCAAATATGGTACGACCAAAGATTATGTATTGAATTTAGAAGTGGTATTAGCCGATGGCAGTATCATACAAACAGGCGCCAATGTGCTCAAAAATTCAACTGGCTATCATTTAACCCAACTCATGGTGGGCAGCGAAGGCACCTTAGGGATAGTCACAAAAATGACACTTAAACTGTTGCCATATCCGCCGTATAGATCCTTAATGTTGGCGAGTTTTTCTGATGCAGCATCAGCCTGTGCTTGTGTTCCTGCGATATTTAAAGCTGGCGTTCAACCAAGTGCCATTGAATTCATGGACAGAAAAGGGGTTGAATTATCGGTTAACGCCCAGCAAATCCCATTTGAATTTGGCCAAGAAACAGCTTATTTACTGATTGAAGTCGACGCCTTTACAGAAAACGCCTTAATGCCTCAATGTGAAAGCATTTTCGAATGTTTAGAAGCGCATCAAGTCTTAAATGTGCTATTGGCAGACGACCATGAAAGCAAAGAAAAATTCTGGCGCATACGCCGCTCAATCGGCGAAGTGGTTAAACACCACTCTATTTATAAAGAAGAGGATGCCGTAGTGACACGCTCCTTTCTGCCTGATTTATATGAAGGCGTTAAACAAATTGCCTCAACATACGGGTTCGAAACCGTTTGTTACGGGCATGCTGGTGATGGCAACCTACACATCAACATCCTTAAATTGTCATTATCAGATGAAGTATGGGCAAAAGAATTACCCCTAGCCATTCGAAGTATTTTTGAAATGTGCAAACGATTTGGAGGCACCATCAGTGGCGAGCATGGCATTGGCTTGGTTCAGAAACCTTATCTTGACATTGTGTTTAACGACAGCCATTTTCAGCTCATGAGAGGCATCAAAAACAGCTTTGACCCTCAAGGGATATTGAACCCCGGCAAAATCTTTGACTAGCCTATTGTTTGTGAATAAAACACAAAATTTTGTGCATATACCCTGAAGTTTGGGTTCTACTTTCGCAACTACATAAAACCGCATTAATATGAAATTTATCGTTGCAGCTCCTGAACTTTTAGAGCACCTGATTAAAGTAAACGGTGCCATTGTTTCAAAACCTGTATTACCCATACTTGACAACTTTTTATTCGACATCAAAAAAGGTGTATTAACCATTTCCACCACAGATTTGGAGACTTCTATGTCAACCAGTTTAAAAGTGGAATCTAAAGATGATATTTTGGTAGCCATCCCATCTAAATTGTTAATGGATACCGTTAAAATGTTGAATGAACAACCAATCACATTTACCGTTAATGAAGACACCTTCGCCATTGAATTAAGCACTGCCTTTGGCCGATATAAATTAGCGGGCCAAAGTGGAACAGATTTTCCTAAGGTGCCAGAAATTGAATCAGATAGCTCATTCAGCATGGCCTCTAATGTGTTGTTAAGATGCATCAGTAAAACCCTTTTTGCCACAGGCAATGATGATCTTCGTTTGAATTTAACCGGTGTGTTTGTAGAGTTGAGTAACGACAGCGTAAACTTCGTAGCCACTGATGCCAACCGTTTAGTTAAATTAACCAGAAACGATGTTAAACCTGGCATGGAGCATAATTTCATTTTACCTAAAAAGGCTTTAAACTTATTGAAATCCTCTTTAAGCAATGATGTTACCCCTATTCAGATTGATTTTAACAAATCCAATGTCTTTTTTACCACTGATAATCTTAAATTATCTTGTCGTTTAATAGACGAAAAATACCCTGATTACAAAGCAGTTATTCCTAAAGACAATAACAACATTGTGAGCATTAACCGCATTGATTTTTTAGAAACGGTTAAACGTGTCTCTAATTTCTCTAATAAGACCACTCACCAAATCAGAATCAAAATCACGGGCAACGAATTAACCGCTAGCGCTGAAGACATTGAATTGGCAAATGAGGCCAATGAGAAACGCAGTTGTGAATACGACGGCGAAGACATTGAAATCGGCTTCAACTCAAGATTTTTATTGGAATTATTATCAAACGTTGACCACGATACCGTTAAACTAAAATTATCAAGCCCTAACCGCGCTGGCTTGTTAGTCCCTAACGAAAATGAAGTAGACGAAGAAGTGATCATGTTGGTCATGCCAATGATGCTTAACAACTACTAAGCATCCCATATATTTTTGTTTTTTTTATTTGAGAAAAGGCCAAGTTTACTTGGTCTTTTTTCGTTTAAAATCGCCTCGTTTCCAGGCTTCAAAAAACTGAGCCCATGCAAAGGGATTAAGAATGTTCATAGGCGGCATTTGACCGCCAGCATAATACGATTTTTGAGCATACATATGACTGATCTGCTTATAAGCCTCCGAAGCGTCATTGCCTTCCATAAGCATAGCTTGTTCTCTTAAAGCCTCGCGCTCCATATTGTTCTTAGCCCTTTGTAAATCATCATTAGGAATGGATTTGGTTACAAACAAATGGTCAAAAGTGGCTCTTTTAGGCATAGGCATTATGACAACCCCCGGAAAATAGACTGTATCTTGTGTCATTAGCTTAACGATTGAATACTTGTAGTCCTTTAAGGTGTCAGGGATAATAAAATAAGAGCGTTTGAATTCTACATGAGAAAAGGCTATAGTGTCGCCTTTTTTGGCAACAAAGGAAAAATACCCTTCGAGATTTGAATAGGTTCCGTAAGGCTTATTTAATACATAAATATTGGCAAATGGAATGGGATAAATACTATCAGAAGACAATAATAAACCTGAAAACTGGATCAAATTACTGTCTTTTGAGGTCAAAATGCTAGCACTCGCTGCTTGTGGTTTGATTAAGCAACAAAATACAGTTAATATAAAAACAAGTTTTCTCATGGATTAATACTCAACATCAAAAATCCTACCAATACAACGGCTATTACCAAAATGAACGCCGGTTTTTTAACCCATTTTAAATACCCTATGGTTACACAAAATACTACAAAGGACAACCATTGATCGGTATTGGTTAACCATTGGTTTTGAATATAAGGCAGTACCATTAATACAGCTGCGGCCCATACAAGCCCAATCGATACGGCTATAATTCCTTTTAAAGATCGATGTATGACAGGTATTTGTTTGAGTTGGTTCCAGATGGGATAAACAAAGAAAATCAACAATGTTCCTGGCAGGAAAATCGCCACTGTACCTACACCACAGCCCAATATTTGACCAGAAATACCATAGCCCAAATGTTTCATAGCCATTCCATTGGCATATGTCGCCATAGAAAACGTTGGACCGGGAACAGCTTGTAACAAACCAATGCCTGTGTTGAATTCTTGAATGGTTAAGTAATGTTTGGCTTTAAATTCTACAAACTCGGTCAAAATCATGGTATACAATACATTGCCTCCACCAAATACCATAATCCCCATCCTATAGGTATTCTCGAATAATCTGATGGGTTGAGACCACTCTGGTATACGTGTTTTGGTATATAAGCCTAATACAGCCACTGTGATTAAAATCAAAAACATGAGGGTCAAATTGGCCCAACGGATTTTAAACTGAATGGGCTCATGAGGAATAGATTCTTTTCGCCCCCAATAACTGCTGATAATACCTCCTAGCAACAATACAATTGGAAATACAAAAGGCGAGTGAAAACCTATCGCAAGAATTGCCGAACAAAGACTTAGCAATACTATTTTAAATTTCTTTTCCAGGAGTTTAGCCATCTGAAGCGCGGCCATAACCACAAAACCAATCGCCATCGGGCCAATGAATTTAAAGATTAGTGGGTTCACAAAATTTGTAGATACCACAAATAAAGTCATCAACAAGGTAGCTGGTAAAATCCAAATCATCAGAGCCAAAAAGGCTAACCTAGGCCCTCCTATTTTAAATGCAATGGCTGTTAAAGTTTGAGTAGACGAAGGCCCTGGCAAAATTTGACAAAGACTATTTAGCTCTAAAACCTCTGCTTCTGAGATGTATTTTTTGTCTTGCACCAACTGTTTAATAAACAATGACAAGTGCATTTCTGGGCCACCAAAGGCAGACAAAGCCAGCAACATAACGTCCTTTAAAAACACAATGTCCCTCACTTTTTTATAATCTGTTCTGGTTAACACAATTAAAAATCTATTTCAAAACTACATGAAAAAAGCAATAATTTTGCCCTATGTATAAATATTTTCTCGCTAGTCTGCTGATTATTGCAGCATGCCAACAAGGCTTCAAGGCTGATTACGAAGTAAAAACAGAATTACAATTGATCGATACCCTACAAAATCAACTGAACACGATCAAAACCTGGTTGGATTTTATGCCGTTGGCAGACATTCAAGAACGCAAAGCCATTATTGAGCATAATTTAAGCTACCTTGAAGAACAATATGTCAGCAAACATCTGTTATTAACGCCTGAAGATGCATTGCTTATGGATGAGTACAAAAGTTATGCTAAGCTTTACGGGCGTGCCATTGACAGTTTTAAACCTGTCGTAATGGAAGTTGAAGAATTAATGATACAACTTAAAACGCTCAAAGCATCTGCTCACAGTAAAGACTATGAAAAAGCAACTTTCCTAAAGTACTTTAATGAAGAAAAAACAGCTGTTGAGAAACTATACAAATTAGCAGACAAACTGTTAAAACCGATTCAAGAAACAGATTTGGCTTATGAACGAGCGCAAACCAAGGTAGAGGCCATGTCAGAAGAATTTCAAGAATAAAAAAGGCAAAAAGTTGCCTATACGCAAGAAAATGTTAATTTTGCGAACTTTTTTACCCTAATTACACCCCAATGAAATTATCTAAATTCAGTTTTGATTTACCTGCCAATCTAATTTCTCAAGACCCTCACAAACATAGAGATGAGAGCAAATTAATGATTCTTCACAGAGATACTCAAAAGATTGAGCATAAGAAATTCAAAGACATCTTAAATATTTTTGACGAAAACGATGTGTTCATCATCAATAACACTAAGGTATTCCCTGCTAGAATGTACGGCAACAAAGAAAAAACAGGGGCTAAAATCGAAGTGTTTTTATTAAGAGAATTGAATGAAGAACACAGATTATGGGATGTATTGGTTGATCCGGCTCGTAAAATAAGGGTGGGTAACAAATTGTATTTTGGCGACGATGATCTTGTGGCTGAAGTTGTTGACAACACTACCAGTCGTGGCAGAACCATTCGATTTTTATTTGATGGTAGTAAAGAAGAATTCAATACCATTGTTAAGAAATTAGGCGAAACACCTATTCCTAAATACATTGAAAGAGCCGTAAAAAAAGACGACGAAGAACGTTACCAAACCATATTTGCTAAGGTGGAAGGCGCTGTTGCCCCTCCTACTGCAGGCATGCACTTTAGCCGTGAGTTAATGATGCGCATGGACATCAAGGGCATTAAGTTTGCCGAATTAACCTTACACCAAGGTTTAGGTACATTTAGAAATGTTGAAGTAGAAGACCTCAGCAAACACAAAATGGATTCTGAAAACTATGACATCAGCGACAAAACAGCCAATATCGTTAACCTTGCTAAAAATGAAAAAAGACGTGTTGTTGCGGTTGGATCAGGTGTTATGAGAGCAATAGAATCCTCTGTATCTTCAACAGGTACCTTGAACTCAAGCGCAGGTTGGACAGACAAATTCATTTCTCCAATGTATGATTTCTCTATCGCTAATGCGTTCATCACGAATTTCCATGCTCCTGAAAGCACTTTATTGATGTTAGCAACAGCTTTTGGCGGTTACGACTTCGTCATGGAGGCCTACAAAGAGGCGGTCAAGAAAAAATACCACTTCCAGTGCTACGGCGATGCGATGTTGATTCTATAAGACTTGGGTAATTCCTTTTTTCACTTCAAACAATTTAGTATTTACAAACAAAGCAAAGGCCTTAAAGTAGGCACTGACGCTTGTGTATTAGGTGGATTGGCATGCTTACCTGAAGCCAAAAGCATTTTAGACATTGGTACAGGATCTGGAGTCTTAGCTTTAATGATGGCGCAAAAACATCCTGAAGCAAACATTGTTGCTATTGAAAAACATCAAGACATAGCTGAACAAGCTGCTTATAATTTTGAGCACAGCCCATTCAGAGATCGCATCTCAATGGTTCAAACGAATGTGCTAGACTTCAAAGCAGACTATGCATTTGATTTAATTGTCTCAAACCCTCCCTACTTCAATCAACACTTAAAAGGCTCAGAAGCCCTCAAAAACAGCGCAATGCATATTGAGGATTTAAGTTCAGAAGCTTTATTAAAAACCTGTAGACAAATCATGCACCGCAATAGTCAGCTGTGGCTGATATACCCTTGCGAACAAGCGATGGAATGTCAAAACAAATGGCTAGCTGAGGGCGGCTATGTAAAAGCCATCTACCACATCAATCATAAAAAAGATCAAAGCATAAGACAAGTTGTATGCTTAACCCTTCATCCTTGCCAATGCGTCGAAGATACACTCGTCTTAAAAACGAAAGAAGGCCACTTGACAGAATCATTTCGTCAATTAATGCAAGACTTTTATCTTGAAAACACCGATGTGTATAAAGCGCCTAAACAACCCAACTGAGTTTTAATTATTTTTGCCTAAAACATGGAATACTTACTCAGCTCTGCAGGCATTATCAGTTTATTGACGCTTACTTTTATGGAAATCGTGTTGGGCATTGACAACATCATTTTTGTGAGTATTGTTGCCTCCAGAGTAGAAAAACCACACGAAAAAAGAGCCAGAAACTTAGGTTTATTTTTCGCCATGCTCATAAGAATTTTACTGCTTTTAGTCATTCAATGGGTCATTCAGTCACAAAATACCTTGTTTACTTTACCTATAGCGTTTGAAGGCAATGACATCAGTTTTAAAGACCTCATGCTATTATTTGGGGGCTTGTTTTTATTGTATAAATCAACCACAGAAATCCACCATAAATTCAATGTAGATGAACACCTTGAGTCTGAGAAAAAAACCAAGCAAACCCTAGCTCAAGTGGTATTTCAAATCATCATCATCAATTTGGTATTTTCGATTGATTCAATCGTTACTGCAATTGGTTTAACAGAAAGTATTTTGATCATGTTTATTGCGATCATTGTTTCTATGTTGATCATGTTATGGGTATCTGCTGGTATTAGTCGTTTTGTCGAAGAACATCCAACAGTTAAAATGCTGGCCTTATCTTTTTTATTGATGATCGGCTGCATGCTCATCATTGAAGCCTTTGAAATGCATGTTCCAAAGGGATATATCTACTTTTCAATGGCCTTTAGTTTGTTTGTTGAAATGCTCAACATCCGATTGAGAAAAAAACAAAACCATTTGAAGCGCTGATTGTTTAATTCCTACAATGACTTTGCATTGCCATATCCATGATGCATTTGATGAGGTAAAATCCAATTGGAGCAACTTTTTACCCCTTGGGCACCATTTGATTTCTAACGATGTATTAGCGATTGAAAACAGTCATTTGAACGACATCAAAATCAAATACATCGATTTGTATCAAGACGGCAAAATGATTGGGGTAGCCTATATTCAATGTCTTGAATTTAATACCAGACAGTACGCCCCTAAAACCTTTGAACACAAGTTGTTTGAACCCATTAAAAACTGCTTGATTGGCAAAAAGGTTCAATTCTTAATTTGCGGCAATTTGTTTAGGGTGAAATTTCAAGGCTTTTATTTTTCAGACAAGCTTCAAAAAGCCCTTATTTTCGACTTTCTTAAAGAGATCAAAAAGGCATTGAGCAAAGAGGATAATTATTGCGCGATCTTATTAAAAGACTGCTCAAGAACATTTACCAGCAAACAGTGTTCATTGGCTGCCTTTAAACCTTTCAGGAATGACCTCACCATGGAACTCAGCCTTGGATCATGGAAGACTTTTGACGAGTATACTCAGGCGCTTAACAGAAAGTACAGGCAAAGGGCACTTAAAATTCGCAAATCATTAAATGGACTTAATTGCAGAGAACTTTCGCTTGAAGACATTACTGCAGAGTCGCCTAATATGATGAGGCTCTACAACAATATTGTTGATGAACAAACCATCACATTGGGTCGATTAAATGCGGCTTATTTTATTCAGATGAAATCATTAATGCCCGATACTTTTAGAGTATATGGCTATTTTAAAGATGAGCAACTAATTGCTTTTAGCAGTCAAATTGATTACCCAGAAAAAAACAGCATGGAAATCCATTACATTGGCTTGGATTACCAGTACAACCAAGTGCACAACTTGTATTTCAATATTTTATTTGATGGCATTTGTTGTGCCATGCTAAGAGGGTTCAAAACTTTAGAAATGGGTCGAACAGCTAAAGAAGCTAAAGCCAATACCGGCGCTGTGGCGGTTGAAAACTTTAATTACATTTGGATAAAACCAGGTATTTTACGCGTTGTCTTCTATTTTTTGAACAATTGGTATGCTCAAAACATTGGCGATAAGTGGCAAGAAAGACATCCTTTTAAGTCCAATCAGGAAACAAAGCCCATTCTAACTGAGGCTTAAACAACTGAGTGGTTTGGTCCCAAACGTAATACAAATGTTGTAAACCATTGCTAATAAACATGGCATTAACCCCTAAACTGTGCTGATAGATAGCCGCCTGTTGAAGGGTGTTTTCAGAGAGTTTTACACCAGGCGCTTTACATTCCACCAAGAGTTTTAGTTTGCCCGCTTGATTCGCAACACAAACATCAAAACGTTTTTTTAATCCATTGAAAATCAATTCCTTCTCGACTGCAATAAGCCCTTTGGGTACTTTAATTTCTTCAATCAGAAAATGAATACAATGTTGTCTCACCCATTCTTCTGGGCTCAAACGGACGTATTTTTTCCGGACAATGTCGAAAATTAGTGTATTACCTTCTTCGGCTTTTATGTTAAACTTGTAAGTATTAAAATTGAGTTTCAACCCTGCGAACTTAAAACATAATGGCCAATCTGACAAGCACAAAATTTGAGCAAATTAAAAACGATATCCTTCGCAGGAAATTTACCCCTTTGTATTTACTTGAGGGCGATGAGACCTATTACATTGATGAATTGACCAATTTGTTAGAGGAGCATGTCTTAAGACCAGAAGAAAAAAGTTTCAATCAAACCATCACTTATGGCAAAGATATTAGCCCTTTAGAAATTAAGATGGCAGCCAAACGCTATCCGATGATGAGTGAGTTCCAATTGATCATCGTTAAAGAGGCTCAAAACCTAAGCGATATTGACGCCCTTGAAGACTATGTCGAAAACCCAAGTGCTTCAACCATTTTGGTGTTGTGTTACAAAGGCAAAAAAGTGGACAAACGCAAACGTATCGGCAAATTGTTTGCTAAGCATACACACTTTACAGCCGATAGGCTTAGAGATTATGAGATCATCCCTTGGATTGATCAACACATGAAGGCAAAAGGCCGTGTGATTGATCCTAAGGCTACCCAATTAATCGCTGATTATTTGGGCAATGACCTGAGTAAAATCGCCAATGAAATCGACAAGATGTTGATTAATGTCAAAACAGATGTTGCAGTCATTGGCATGAACCACATTGAGCAAAACATTGGTATTAGTAAAGATTATAACATCTTTGAATTGCAAAAAGCCATTGGCCAGAAAAATTTCAATAAGTCTGTCCAGATCACCAATTACTTTGCTTCTAATCCAAAGCAACATTCGATCATACCCTTAATAGCCAATTTATACAGTTACTTTTCAAAAGTATACAGTTACCACCACATCAAGAACAAACCGCGTAAAGACATTGCCCTTCAATTGGGCATTAATGAGTTTTTTATTGATGATTACAAACAAGCCAGCGACAACTTTGCGCCACTCATGATTGAACAAATCTTTGCCTTTCTTAAATACTATGACTTAAGATCCAAAGGCGTAGACGACACAGGCACTGAAGATGGTCAATTAATGATTGAAATGGTAGTCAAAATCCTGAGAATTTCAGAAATTCCACACCAATTAAAACTGGTCTAACCCTTGTCTGCTGAAAGGCTTTTCTTTTCCATATAAATTGGGTGTAAAATAATTGTTTTTTTATTTTGAATCTTGTTGAATTCGATTATTTTTACAAAAAATTTAAAACAAAATTTAACTCATCATAACATGAAAAAACAATTACTTTTAGCCGCTTTAGCATTGCCATTTTTGACATTTGCTCAAAGCAACAAGGTGATTCTTGACAAGAACACCGTTGGTGGGGCTGAGATCATGAACAACAGCGATGTTGCTCCTGAAACCAAAGTATTTGACGCCATGGTTCAAGCATCGGCTACAAATACCCCTCACAAATCAAGCAGCAAACGCGGTTTAATCACTTACAACTTTGTGAAAGTTGGTAGTACTTATTACGATTTGCAAACCAATGCCAGTGTTGGTAGACGTGTTTTATTGCATTCAGATGGCAAAGTGTCTGTCGCTTGGACAACTTCCAACGATGCCGCCTACACCAACAGAGGAACAGGTTACAACCATTTTGACCTAAACAATTGGTTAACAGTTGCTAACCCTACAAGCCGTTTAGAAAGTGTCCGTATAGGCTGGCCTTCAATTGGCGTAAACAATGGCAAAGAATGGGTGATGGGCCATGATGCTGCTAATGGTGGCTTTAGATTGTCAAACAATGCCAGTATTGGATCTACATCTTGGACAGGAGCATCTGTTTTAACAGAAAATAACTTGAGACCAATTTGGGGTAGAGCTGCAAACAGTGGCAATTTCTTCCATGCAATTGCTACCTACGCGGATTCATCTCAACCTGGCGAACCTAGAGCGCCAAAACGCAATGGTGTGTTTGCCCCTATGACTTATAGCCGTTCAACTGATGGTGGTGTTACTTGGGATAAAATCCACACGGTATTACCAGGCTATGACAGTGTTAGAATGAGCAACGGTGGCGGTGGTGACCAATATGCTATTGATGTAAAAGGCTCAACTGTAGCCATTATCACTGGTGATCAAACCAACGATTTAATGTTGTTCAAATCAA
The DNA here is from genome assembly GCA_040379725.1 of Flavobacteriales bacterium. GTDB lineage: Bacteria > Bacteroidota > Bacteroidia > NS11-12g > UBA955 > JABMMZ01. The sequence goes on along the minus strand of JBEIKN010000003.1, from coordinate 1,827 downwards.
CAGACAATGGAAGCACTTGGACCCGCACAATCATTGACAGCTTTGCTTATGCGCCTTACAACTCTAAAAAATTAATGTTAGATACCCCAAGAGTATGCGATGGTTCAATGGATGTGTTGATCGACAATAACAATAACATTCATGCCTTCTGGGGTGTGAGCCGCGTATTTGACGACGATACAACTGACGAATCATACAGCTTTTTCCCTGGAACTGCTTTATTAGCTCATTGGAGTGAATCTAGCAATAACATCCAATTCATTGCTGGTGGTTTTGACAGAAGCAAAGACACTGCTTTATCAATATCTGCTGGTAATACTGCAGCTTTATCAAATGGCACTGTTCCACAAACATTAAAAAACAATGGTATTTCATCCGTTGCGCGTTTGGGTAACACCTCTTTGTTACATTGTCCGTCTGCTGGTTGCGATGCTAATGGTAACATTTTTGTCACTTACTCTTTCCCACTTGAAGAAGATGTTGATGCAAACAACGTGAACTTAAGAAATATTTTCATGACCCACTCAACTGATAATGGCGTAAACTGGAAAGCTTCTCAAGACATTACCCAATGGGCTGGTGTTGAAGAAGAATTTGCTTGTGTCGCTAAAGAAGTTAATGGCTTTGTACATGTAATCTTCCAACAAGATGCTTTGGCTGGTACTAATTTACAAAACAACAGCAGCGCTGACAACAACCACCCTGCTGGTATCAATGACATTATGTATGCAGCGATTCCTGTTACTAAAATTTTAGATGGTTCAATTGGTGTAATGTGGAGCACAGGTATCGAAGAATACAAAACCAACCAAGAAGTATTCGTTGTTTCTCAAAACCAACCTAACCCTTTCAGCAATAGCTCTGAAGTATTGGTTTGGTTAAACACTGAATCAAATGTCAGCATTGATGTGACTGACATCAATGGCAAATTGATCAGCACTCAATCTTATGGCTACAAAGGCGCTGGTAACCACAATTTAGAAATCAATGCTGAAGGCTTAGCCAGCGGCATTTACTTCTACACGGTTAAAACAGCTACCCATTCTGTAACTAAGAAAATGAGCATCAACTAAGCTTTAGTTATCTCTTACAACAAAAAACCCTGTTCTATTTAGGACAGGGTTTTTTGTTTGTGTTGAAACTGCTCTATTCGACTTTTTTGAACAAAAGCATTCCCAAAGATAGACTTAAAATACCGTTCACAATCAAAAGCATTGTATGCTGATTTGAATGCAATACTTGTCATAAGTTCAATTGGCAACATTGAAAATGTATATGAAACATTTCCTAAATTATGCCGTTTAATCCTTTCAGTTTTATTACTGTTATCGGCTCATTTAAAAAAAACATGCTACATTGATTTTGCTGAATGAATACAAAGAGAATTATTAGAATAAAAAAGCCCTTCTGCGCTGAAGCTTCGAAGGGCGAATGTGGGAGCTACTGGGTTCGAACCAGTGACCCTCTGCTTGTAAGGCAGATGCTCTGAACCAGCTGAGCTAAGCTCCCTTTGCTGATTTTGGGACTGCAAAAATAGACATAAATCCTACTTTTGCAAATCTTTTTTAAGATTTTTTTACAGATCGTTTGGCTTTAGCCTTTGCTTTGGCTTTGGGAGCAGCTTTAGCAGTTGCCTTAGAAGTTACTTTAGGCTCATCGTCAACTCGAGTCACTATTGCATCGCTCCATAACTCTTCTATACCGTAAAACGCTCTCTTTTCGTCTTTAAAAATATGTACCACAATATCGAAATAGTCAATTAAGATCCACTCACCAAGCTCAGCCCCTTCAATATGCCAAGGCTTCTCTCCTGTCTGTTTCCTAACC
>JBEIKN010000002.1:0-28618 GCA_040379725.1 Flavobacteriales bacterium | reverse complement strand
TAATGCGCCCTTTGGAATCTTACCGCCTAACTTGTTGTATTTTTTGGGTTGCTTCAAGAAATCTACAATCTCCATCACTTCGACTTTGGCTTCATCTAAACCTGCAACATCTTTAAAGGTAATGTTCACTTTGGTATTTTTATCGAACAATGTGGCTTTACTTCTTCCAATGTTAAAAATCTGGCCTGGACCACCGGCGCCATTGCCCCCACCACCCATTCTGCGCATCATAAAACTCCAAATCAAAATGAACAGGCCAATCATGAACAACCAGTATAAAATGGTTCCTGAAGAATCGCTTTCATACTCATAATCTATTGGCACTGCCTTGGCATTGTTGTATGCTTCTTCGCTAACAGTCTTCTGTTGAACCAATAAATTATCATAAGCTTTATTAAAGGCTTCTTTATTGATTTCAAAATAATATTGTGGCATTTTGTCGCCCAACATACTGTTGTTTGAGCGCTTTACATCTTTGTATTTTTCATTATCTAAGGCCTCTTTTTTAAGATAGACTTTTACCACACGGTCATTCAATATCTCAATTTTCTCAACATCATTGGAAACAATCATCTTCTCAACCTCATTCCAATTGGTTTTTTTGCCTGGATTAGCCGGAAAAAAACTGATGATCACAAAGCCTAAAATAAGAATACCCCAAATCCACCACATGTTGAATTTAGGCTTAGAAGGTTTTTTGTCCGAAAATGGTTTCTCGTTGGGTTGTTGTTGATTATCCATTGAATATTGTAATTGCTTTATTTTGGCTGCTCTGCAAATGTAAATAAATGTTTAAACTATTTTTAACATTTAAGCGCAACTCCATTATTTTTGCAAAAAACATTCCAATCATTATGTACGGTTCTCTTCAACAACAATTACAAACAGAATTACAGCAAATTAAAGATGCTGGATTGTATAAAAAAGAACGCATCATCGTTTCGCCTCAGGGCGCCGATATTCGATTAAACGACGGCAAAGAGGTGATTAATTTCTGTGCCAATAATTACCTTGGATTATCAAGTCACCCCCGTGTGATTGACGCTGCCAAAAAGTCATTAGACACGCACGGATTTGGCATGAGCAGTGTAAGATTTATATGCGGAACTCAAGATATTCATAAAACACTAGAAGCCAAAATTGCAGCATTTTATGGCACAGAAGATACCATATTATACGCTGCAGCTTTTGACGCCAACGGCGGAGTATTCGAACCTTTGTTCAACGAACAAGATGCCATCATTTCAGACAGTCTAAATCACGCATCAATCATTGATGGTGTGAGATTATGCAAAGCGGCTAGATACCGCTACAACAACAATGACATGGCAGATTTAGAGCAACAATTAATTGCCGCCAATCAAGCTGGCCATCGCAATAAAATCATTGTAACAGATGGTGTTTTTAGTATGGATGGCTATGTGGCACAATTAGATAAAATTGTTGCACTAGCAGATCAATACAATGCGCTCATCATGGTAGACGAATGCCATGCTGCAGGTTTTATTGGAAAAACAGGTCGTGGCACTCCTGAATACTGTGGTGTACACGGCAAAATTGACATCATTACAGGTACATTGGGCAAAGCTTTAGGTGGCGCAATGGGTGGTTATACAACTGGCAAAAAAGAAGTCATAGAAATGTTGCGTCAACGTTCAAGACCTTATTTGTTTTCAAATTCTTTAGCCCCAGCTATTGTAGCTGCTGGCATTGAGGTATTCGATTTAATCAGTGAATCTACGACGCTACGTGACAAACTTGAGCATAATGTAAACTATTTTAAAGCAGGGATTAAAGCTGCTGGATTTGATTTTGAAGACGGTAACAGCGCCATTGTTCCTATCATGTTGTACGATGCCAAATTGAGTCAAGTAATGGCAGACCAATTACTTGAAGAAGGCATTTATGTGATCGGATTCTTTTATCCTGTTGTTCCAAAAGATCAAGCCAGAATTAGAGTACAATTATCGGCTGCTCATGAACAACACCATTTAGACAAAGCAATTGCAGCCTTTACCAAGGTGGGCAAAGCGCTTGGTGTGATTAAATAAGTTTATTTTTTAGGCCTTTCTAAACTGTCTTGAGGGTACCATGTTTGCATGGAATCTCTCATCTGCTTTGACCATTCAATGAGTAGATGTTTATCGTCTTCACTGAGTTTGGCTTTAGGATGCAAAAGTGAATAATCCCATAAAGGCATTTCGCCTTCCAACAATACTTCGTCAATTTCTTCTAACTTATGAAATTGCTTATAAGGTCTGTAATGTAAAAATGCATCGAAATTTAAGTGGCGTTTGCCGTCGTTTACATGATTGGCTAAATACCAAGCGATTGGTTGAACATTGGCATACCAAGGATATTCTGTAACATTGGAATGACAATCCATGCATGCCTTTTGCAAAACACTTTTCACTTCGGCATTTACAGGGAATTGATTGCCTATAAAAGCTGACTGCTCTCGGCCATTATTTTGCTTGACTGGGATGAATTGTATGGCGATGACCAAAAACAATACTGCTAATACAATCTTTTTTTTATTTAATTTCATTTTAGGTTAATCTTCTTTTATAGCATCTCCTCTTAATATGCGATACCTTTTACGGGCTTCCGTAACGTATAGACTCCCCGAATAGTTCAAGACAATCATTTCATAGATTTTTTTGGCGTTGGCTGTATCATTGAGTTTAAATTCATATAATTTAGCCAAGTGCATCAAGGCATTATCAGCCAATATATCATTGCTGTATACTTTAATTAATCGTTGATACAATTGTTCTGCGTACTTGTAATCCATTTGTTGTTCTGCCACCATCGCTTTGACATACAAAATTTCGTCAGATAGCGCATGATTAGGGAATAGTGTATTGATGCTATCTAACAAAGGCAAACATTTGTCAAAATGGTTTTGGAATAAATACATGTCAGCAAGGGCAAAGCGTCTTAGTGCTTCTTTGGTGCTGTCATCTGAGTTATTGTCTTGAATCAATAACCAAAGCTTGAGTGCATTATTGCTAATGAGTTGGGTAGTGGCATCTTTTAGGACATCTAATTGAGATTGACTCCATTCAAATTCCCCTCTAAAATAACATAGTCTGGCATATCTGAATTTAGCCTCCTGACCTAAAGCATCATTGACAAATGCTTTCTCCACTTGTTTGTACAATAGATCAGCATCCCATGATGCCCCATCGATCAAATAGGCATCCGCTAAAACCAACTTACACTCGGCAAGTGTTTTATCTGTCAAACCTGGTATTGCAATGGCTTCTTGCATCAACTGAATACTCAATTTTGCATTGTGCATATAATACAAATACAATTCGGCCAGGTCTTTCATTTGGAGGGCTGTTTGCCAATTACGGCCATTCGTCTTTAAAAAATTTAAATAAGCTAACTCAATGGCTTTCAAACGCTCTGGGCTTGCGCCATTCTCGGATCTTATTTGTATGATGCCACAATTTAACACCCCTTGCTGAGCCTGATAAAAGTAGCGTTTACTTTCGCCTAACATTAATACGTAATCATAGCATTTTAAAGCGTATTCGTAGGCATCATTTTCGAGCATCATCTGAGCCAATACCAAAACAGATCGTCCCTCCTCTTTGAGTCGCTTATCAACAGCTTTGGCCTGCACCAAGGCACCATTCCAATCTTTTTGCTGAGTGAAGGACCAAATTAAAAACGCGTTATAAACTTCATTATCTGGCGCCTTCTGAATCAATTGAAGCAAGACCTTACTCAACACATTGTATTGACTTTCGCTTTGGTAATTTACCGCCAAACGGTCTTTGATGTCTTCAAACAAAAACGGATCATTTCCTGCCATCATGACCAATTCTTTTGTAGCCAATTCAATGTTGCCTGTGGTAAAATAGATTTCACTTAATTCGTTGGCAAATATTTCATTCGACTTAAAATTTTGACGTGCTTGTTCATATACACTAATGGCCTCCAAATAGAACTTGCGCTTCACAAACGCATTCGCCATCAGTTCGGCTTGAACCATTGCGTTTAATTTCAACTTGAGTAAGTCCTTACAGATTTTATCTTGTTTTACAGTTTGCTCTTGTAACTTGAATAAATAGGCTTGATCAACAAAATACGTGTATTCTTCAGGGAACTTCTTCTGGCGTTTCTCAACCAATTTTTCGGCCTCTTTAAAGGCCTTTAATTGAATGTAACACTGAAGCAGATTATCGTAATAATAACTGTTTTGAATTTGTTCACGACACAAACGTTCATACAAATCTGCTGCTTTGGTGTATTCTTTGTTAGAAAAATACTGAGCGGCTAATCGTTCATCGTTATTTTGAGCCTGCAGCATGCAGACACTCAATACCATAACAACTAAGAGCAAACCCCTCATGTACACAAATCTATTACAAACGCATTGAAAGCACAACAGAATTTATGATTTAGATAAAAAAATCTATTTTTGCTCGTAAAGTATTTGTTATATGAAGACCTTTAATGTAATAGGCATTATGTCTGGCTCATCAATGGATGGCGTAGATTTAGCCCTTTGTGAAATTGTTTCAAACAATGGGCAATACACCTTTAAAATCAAAACTGCAGAAACCTATGAATACAACGAAACATGGCGTGTTAGATTATCTCAGCTCAGAAAAGCTGATGCCTTGTCATACGCTAAAACAGATGTGTTTTATGGGCACTATTTGGGTCAATTGGTGAATCAATTTATACAAGCTCATGGTATACAAGCTGATTTAGTGGCGTCTCATGGGCATACTGTTTTTCATTATCCTGAAGCATTTATTACAAGACAAGTAGGTGATGGTGCTTCTTTGTCTGCCATCTGTCACTTACCTGTTGTCAGTGATTTTAGAAGTATGGATGTCGCCAAACGCGGTGAAGGAGCTCCCCTAGTTGCTATTGGCGATGAGTTGCTTTTTAACACTTATGATTACTGTCTCAACTTGGGTGGTTTTTGCAACATTTCTGGCGTATACAATGGCAAACGCATTGCCTTTGATATTGGTCCCGCGAATATTTTGTTAAATAGAGTTGCCAGAGACCTTGATCAAGAATACGATAAAGATGGCGCAATTGCCGCTCAGGGATCCATTCATTACCCGCTTTTAGAGCAACTCAACAAAATTCCTTTTTACCATCAAGATTATCCAAAATCACTCAATAGAGATTGGATCAACAATGAATTGTGGCAATTGGTAAAAGATGGTGAACGTTTGAGTCCAGAAGACAAAATGAAAACATTTGTGGACCACATCGGCTTTCAAATTGGCAAAAGCATAGATCAAATCGCCGGGAATAATGGCTCAGGGAAACGTGTATTAGTTACTGGTGGTGGCGCCTTTAATCATGTGTTGATGGATCATATCAGGACCCACAGCGATGCCAGCTTTGATATTCCAGATGCGCAATTGGTTAAATTCAAAGAAGCCTTAATTTTTGCACTAATGGGTGTTTTGAGGGTTGAAAACCAAGTCAACATCAAAAAGAGTTATACAGGGGCAAGCTCAGACAGCGTAAGCGGCGCATTAAATGGCGACTTCAGTAAATTGATTTAACATCTATTTAATTTTTAAGTATATTTGTATACCATGTCAAGAATCCTTCGAAACGCATTACTGGTTTTATTAAGCTTGAGCCTCAGCAATTGTAAAAAAGACAAACAAAAGGAAATCACGATTGAATACCCTTTGTTCTTTGTCAATAATATGGAAATTGACACCACAGAAGCTGACAGCCTTATTGTAAGAGAATCCATAGACTTCCCTACCAATCTAGATGGCGAGTTGGCTAAAAACAATACAGATAAATCAAGGATCAAATCAGGCAAATTGGAGTTTTTTAGGATTCAAATTTTAGACAATGCGGTATTTGATAGCTTGAACTATTGCAATTTTAAAGACTTAAAGGAAATGAGCATTGATATCAAACACAATGATCTCGGCCAGTTTGAAGTCGCTAACAAGCTGAATATCCCAGACACACGTACTAAAGCACTTAATTTGGATTTGACCAACATAGAACTCAAAGAGTACTTACAAAAAGAGACCTTTAAAATGGTGTTCAAATACCGTAAACGCCGTCAAATGCACCATGAGATGCCATTTGTGGTATCCCTCAAATTCAAAATAGTGGCCGAAGCCCTATAAACATCTCCATAACTATTCCACATCGACTTGTTTTTTAACAATAATTGAATATTATTGCCAATAAACATTGTTTTTATGAATGAATTAACACCAAAAACTGGACACCCTAAAGGTTTGTATTTATTATTTGCCACTGAAATGTGGGAAAGATTCTCCTATTATGGCATGAGAGGGATATTGATCCTTTATTTAACTAAATCTTTAATTCAAGGTGGTTTAGGTATTAATGAACAATCAGCCTCATTGATTTATGGCTTTTTTACAGGCTTTGTTTATTTCACCCCTTTAATCGGTGGTTGGTTAGCAGATAAATTCATAGGACAAAGAAATGCGATTACAATTGGTGGCATTACCATGATGATTGCTCAATTTATCCTATTCGGAATCAATACTCAATTTGGACTTTACCTAGGCTTATTTTTATTAATCATAGGCAATGGTTTTTTCAAACCTAATATCTCTACAATTGTTGGTAGACTATACTCTGCAGATGACCCTAAAAGAGATTCAGCTTTCTCAATTTTTTATATGGGAATAAATTTAGGCGCATTCTTAGCACCTTTGGTTATTGGCTTTTTTGCCGAAGATTTATTTGCAATAAAAGACGCCACAGGCAAAATATTGACCTATGGTTATAAATATGGTTTTTTAATTGCAGGTTTAGGCATGATGCTTGGCCAAATATTGTTTAATACATTAGCTAAAAAATATTTAGGCACTATAGGAGAACCACCTATTAAGCAAAAATCTAGTATTGAAACAGAGCACTCAACAAAAGCCCCAGAAATGCCATTAACCAAAGAAGAGAAACAAAGAGTTACAGTGATATTTATTTTAACAGCTTTTGTGATTTTCTTTTGGGCGGGCTTTGAACAAGCCGGCTCTTCATTAAGTCTTTACACAGATAAATTCATTAACAGAACAGTATTAGGGTTTGAAATCCCAACATCTTGGTTCCAATCTGTTAATCCATTGTTTATTGTATTGTTAGCCCCATTATTTTCTATTTTCTGGACAAGTAAGGTTGGTCAAAAACTAACCACCCCTGTCAAAATGGGATTAGGAATGATTTTATTAGGCATTGGATTTTTCTTTATGCTCGGTGCAGTATCTGAAAGAGGCGGAGACAACCAAGATATCACAGTTAAAGCAAGTTTATTTTGGCTGGTTATCACTTATTTGCTTCACACACTAGGTGAATTGTGCTTATCTCCTGTAGGACTTTCCGTTGTAACTAAATTAGCTCCAGTAAAACTGGCTTCATTGATGATGGGTGTTTGGATGCTATCCACTTTCATCGCTAATATCATTGGAGGATTTGTTGCTGCATATGTAGAAGCTCTAGGCGCATTTGCGATTTTTGCAACTATAGCCGGGTTTGTTATTGTTTTAGGCATTATTATGATATCATTGAATAAACCTATCTTAAAAATGATGCATGGCGTAAGATAATGTGAGGCTATAGTATAAGAATCGAAAAACAATTGACAATTATACCTATGCATGAGCATTCGCCTAAGGGATAAAATCTTAATAAATATTTTAAAATTTAGACAAACCTACAAAATAACTTTGTAGGTTTGATTTTTTATAATCAAATCATATGTGGAAGAACCATCCTAAAGCCTTGCCTTTTTTATTTTTATCTGAGATGTGGGAACGCTTCGGATATTATTTAATGATCGGCATTTTTACGCTCTATTTAAAAGATGTCGAATCGGGTTTTTCGATGACAGAAAAAGAAGCTTCAGATTTATACGGCACCTTTATAGCTCTGGTGTTTTTAACGCCTTTTATTGGCGGATTATTGGCAGATAGATACTTGGGCTACAAAAACTCGATTGTTATTGGTGGTGTGTTAATGGGTGCTGGATACTTATTGATGGGGATTCATCACATCAGTATGTTATATGTGGCAATGACCTTAGTGATAGTTGGCAATGGTTTTTTTAAACCCAATATTTCTACATTGCTGGGAAACTTATATTCAACTGATAACTACAAGGACAAAAAAGACGAAGGCTATAATATTTTTTACATGGGCATCAATGTAGGCGCTTTTATATGTAATTTTTTCGGCGCGGCATTGCAAATATTATTAGGATGGAAGTTTGCTTTTATGGCTGCAGGTGTGGGCATGTTTATTGGTGTGATTGTCTTTTTGATAGGCAGCAAGTATTATGCTGGTTTCGACCATAAAAAAGGCGTTCAAGATGATGACATGCCTTTCTATAAAATCGTTTTATTTATATTACTTCCTTCTGTCATTTTTGGTGTGATTGGCTGGCTGATTAAAGGCGTTGCGTCTGCCGATAATGCTGATAGTTATATTTTCGGGTCAGATAGCACAGATGCGTTTATTTTTGCTTGTATACCAGTTGTGTTTTTTTATGGCAGTTTGTATTTCAAAGCTAAAGTAGAAGACAAAAAATCAATAGGCGCCTTGCTTACAATTTTTGCAGTTGTGATATTATTTTGGGCGGTATTCAAACTCAATGGTTCGGCACTTAACACATGGGCAGATCGATACACTGATAGACAAATTACAGGTCGTACTGAAACAGTTTTTAACACTTTAAAACTTTCCAAGAAAGTCGAATACAAAAAGGACTCTGTAGAATTATATGACGCCAATTTTAAGCTTCAAAAAAAGAATGGTATTGTCCAAAAAGAACTTAACTATCCATTGTACTTTAGAAATGTAACCAAAGACCATTTACCATCAGAAGGTAGCAAAGTATCGCTTTGGGCAACGAATTTAAGTCAATCAATCAATCCTGGGTGGGTCATTATCCTGACACCATTAGTCTTGGCATTTTTTACCTTTTTAAGGAGACATGAAAAAGAACCTAGCACTCCAAGTAAAATTGCTTTTGGCTTATTGATTTCTGCGCTTTCAGTTTTGGTCATGGTAGCAGCTGTACAAATAGGTGCTAATGGCACAGAGAAAGTTTCGGTATGGTGGCTGGTTGCCAATTATGGGGTGATAACAATAGGAGAATTGTTTTTAAGCCCAATGGGTTTATCGGTTGTATCTAAACTTAGTCCAACAAAAATTACTTCACTGATGATGGGCGGTTGGTTTTTATCAACCTCAATAGGCAATAAATTAAGCGGGGTTTTAGCGAGTATGTGGGATAGTTATCCTGACAAAGCCAATTTCTTTTGGATTAATTTCTGCCTACTAATGTTAGCTACCTTGTTGATGTTTATTTTGTTAAAACGGTTAAACAAAGTCATGAACGAAAAAGGAATCAAATAGACAATAATATGGAAGAAAAATATACTCTAGAATCCATTCAGAACTTTAAAGGGACTTACCCTAAACAGATTTGGATTTTGTTTTTAGTTGAAATGTGGGAACGCTTTTGTTTCTATGGCATGCGTGCATTGTTGGGCTTATACATTTCTCACTTAATACTGTCTGCAAACTATAAAGGCATTTCTGGCAATGAATTGGCGGCTAAACAAGCTCAATTCAAAGCTGAAAACCATGAAACCTTAAACGTTGATCATCCTAGATATTATATAGAAACTTCCCCTCAAACGGAGCGCAATGATGCCGAAGCCATTTCAAACAAGCGCTACGGATTGATTCAAGCATTTATTTATGCCATGGCATTTATTGGTGGCATGTTTGCAGACAAATTATTCGGTTTCAGAAAATCCATTTTCTGGGGTGGATTGCTCATGATCATTGGCACTTTCCTAATGGCTGTCCCTGGCAGTTTTACTTTCTATTTAGGGGTGAGCATTTTAATTGTTGGCAATGGTTTCTTTAAACCAAACATTTCAACCATGATTGGTGATTTATACAAACCTGGTGACCCAAGAAGAGATGCCGGTTATGGCTTGTTTTATGCCGGCATTAACATTGGTGCATTGTTGAGCGGTTTAAGCATTGCCTACATAGGCACTTCTATCAGTTGGTCATTGGGCTTTGCATTGGCAGGCGTTTGTATGCTATTAGGACTTGGTTTGTTTTTATTTACACAGAAAACACTTGGCCCAATTGGTCAAACACCTGATGAAAACAAATTCAATACTTCAGTATTTGGGCTTAAAAAAGGTTGGTTAAGCATGGGGTTAACCTTATTGTTTATACCCTTTTTCTTTTTATTGATTTACTACCCTTTTGAAGTCGACTTAAGCATTATCATGGGTAGTAACCCGGATGGCAGTCCATATAAAGTTCAGTTTTCTGATTTGTTTATGATCAGTTTGGCCGGAGTTATTCTAATCTATTTGGTGTACACATTAACCCAACTGGCGAAAGAAGAAATAGGCAAAATGCTGGCCGCTGTTATTTTGATTTTATTCTCAGTCTTGTTCTGGTCCTTCTTTGAACAAGGTGGCGGCTCTTTAAACTTCTTTGCTGTTGGAAACGTTCAAAGCCATGGGCTTAACATGACCTCGGTAAACAATTCTATTAATGCGCTATGGGTAGTTGCATTCAGCCCTTTAGTTGGCTTATTATGGGTCTGGTTGGCAAAAAGACAGTTAGAGCCCAACACGGTTGTAAAATTTGGTTTGGGGTTTGTATTTCTTGGGTTAGGGTTTATGACCTTTTATTGGAGTAAATTTTATGCTGACAGTCTAGGTAAAACCCCTTTGACCTTCTTTTGTTTGGCCTATTTGGTCATTACATTGGGTGAATTGTGTTTATCGCCCATTGGTTTATCTATGATCACAAAATTATCGCCTAAACGCTTTGTAGGCATGATGATGGGCACTTGGTTTTTGGCCAGTGCTTATGGTCAATATGGCGCAGGCATTATTGGGGCTTCTTTGGCCAGCAACAACGGTTCTGAAAATCTAAACAGTTTTCAAAAAATGGAATTGTACACAGGAGGCTATCAAACAATCGGAACAATAGCGCTAGTAGCAGGCATTGTGCTCATTATATTAAGCCCATTCATTTTGAAATTAATGAAAGATAAAACTGCCGTTACTGCTTAGACACTATATAAGCTTTTATGGCCTTGATGGCTATGGTAATTTGATTCTCAATGGTCTTCTCGCTAAGTTCCATAATTTGAGCAATTTGCTTGTGCGTGAGCAATTCTTTTCTACTCAAAACAAATATCTGCTGACACCTTGGAGGCAATCGTTTGATGGCTTGATTAATGATGGCTTGAGTTTCTTTATAAACCATTTGCTCATGAGCAGTGTCTGCAGGGGTTTGAGGCAATTCGAACCAATCCTCTATGGGCAAAGTGTCTATTTTTTTCTTCTTTAGGACATTTAAACTCTTATTCCTGACGACCGTATACAAATATGGCTTAAGGTTTTGGCCCAATTCAAGCGTATGACGGTTATCCCATACCGCTAAAAAGGCATCATTGACAATTTCATCTGCCTCTTCTTGCACATGCACATATTGCATACAAAACCAATGCAATGGCTTGTGAAATTGCTTGTACAAATCTTCTAACTGATGTAATTCAGAGCTTGCGATCTTACAAATTTACTTAAGCCTCGCTAGGTAAATTCATTTTAAAAATCAACAGTGTGGAAAGTTGGGGCTACTAATTAGCCATGTCGCTCATAAACTGTAAGCGCATTAATTGCAATTCTTCGAAGGTAAAATCATGGTCAAAATCTATAACCGCTTGATTCAAATCGTCATCTTCTTGGCCTTTAAAATACTCAATGATTTCTTCTTGATACTCATCCTCTATCATTTCGTCAATACAGTAATGCAGATCCAAGCTAGTACCCATGGTTACCATATGCTCCAACTCATTCATCAGCTCTTGGTATTGCATACCATTGCTTCTGGCAATGTCTTCTAGTGCCATTTTTTTATCAATGTTCAGGATGATGGCTATTTTCTTTTTAGACTTCTCTCCTGAAGTCTTAACCACTACATCGCTAGGACGATCAATATTGTTTGCTTTGACATATTGGTCTATGTATTCAATAAATAATTGACCATATTTTTGGGCTTTGTTCTTGCCAACACCGTGGGTTTTTTCAAGTTCCTCCATGGTGATTGGGTAACGGGTTGCCATATCTTCTAATGATGGGTCTTGAAAAATCACATAAGGCGGCAATCCCACTTCTTTAGACACTTGCTTCCTGAGGTCCTTAAGATCACGCATCAGCACTTCGTCTGCAATACTCTCAAGTATAGCATTTTCAAAATCCTCATCGCTTACAAAATCAAACTCAGTGTCCATAGCCATCTCATAAGTTTTCGCTTGAGTAATGGCCTTGGTTCCTGCTTCGTTGATGCTAAGCAAACCATATTTCTCAATGTTTTTATGAATAAAGTTATTCAATAAACATAGACGAACAACCCCCTTCCAAAACAATTTATCTTTGTCTTTACCATTGCCAAACAATGGCAATTGATCGTGTCCATGGTCTTTGATTGAATCCGACTTTTTACCAATGACAAAATTGACCAAATGGGACATATCGCACTCAGATTTGAGGGATTCCAATGACTTTAACAAGGACACCAAATCTTGACTCACATCGACTCTTGGCTTTGGATGCCTGCAATTGTCACACATCTTTGCACAGCTTTCTTCATTAAATGACTCGCCAAAATAATTCAGTAGGGTTCGACGCCTGCATTGAGCACTTTCAGCAAATGCAGAGGTTTCATCTAAGAGCAAGGTGCCAATTTCGCGTTCGGCAACAGGCTTATCTTTCATGAATTTTTCGAGCTTCTCTATATCGCTAGGATTATAAAACAAGATGCAATCGCCTTCTAAACCATCGCGCCCTGCCCTACCTGTTTCTTGATAATAACCCTCTAGACTTTTAGGCACATCAAAGTGTATCACAAACCTGACATCTGGTTTATCTATACCCATTCCAAATGCAATGGTGGCAACAATCACATGACATTCTTCCATCAAGAAGGCGTCTTGGTTATGCACCCTTGTTTTTGCATCCAAACCTGCATGATAAGGCAAAGCCTTTACCCCGTTCAAATTGAGCATCTCGGCTATTTCTTCGACGCGTTTTCTGCTCAAACAATAAATAATACCCGATTTTCCTGGGCGCGCTTTTATGACAGATATGATGTCTTTAAAAACCCTTTCTTTGCTGCCTTTAGGTCTAATTTCGTAATATAAATTGGTGCGATTGAAGGAAGATTTAAAAACTTTTGCTTCAAGCATCCCAAGGTTTTTTTGAATATCGCTCTGAACTTTAGGTGTTGCAGTCGCTGTCAATGCAATCATAGGCACATCATTGATGTCCTTAATCATTTGCTTAATGCGACGGTATTCAGGTCTAAAATCATGTCCCCATTCACTTATACAATGGGCCTCGTCTATTGCAACAAAAGAAATTTGTATGCTTTTTAAGAACTCAATGGTTTCTTCTTTTTTAAGGGTTTCAGGGGCTACATAAAGTAATTTGGTATTTCCCTCGGCCATATCATCCTTAACTTTAGTGATCTCACTTTTAGATAATGATGAATTTAAAAAGTGAGCAATATTGTCGTTTTCGCCAAAGCCTCTAATGCTATCCACTTGGTTTTTCATGAGGGCGATCAAAGGAGAAATAACAATTGCTGTACCAGGCAGCATCAAAGCGGGCAACTGGTAACACAATGACTTGCCTGCTCCTGTAGGCATTATCACAAAGCAATCTTCATGATTCAACACACTCTGAATGATCACTTCTTGATTGCCTTTAAACCCATCAAATCCGAAAAAATCTTTAAGGGCTTGTTTGGCATCAAGTGGACTCTGCGCAGTACTCATATTCACTAGGTCTTATAGTCAGTTAAAATGGATAAAATTTCAGTACACTAAATTAATACCATTTTTGTCATAAATCCAAATGGTTTCAAAAAAATATTTTTTATAGATTTTTAGCGTTAATTTGCGACACTTTTATAGACTTTAAAGCCCCATGCAACAAACAACAGAAGAGATCATACAATTCGGTAAAACCTGTATAGAGGTTGAATTGAGCAGTTTGAATCAACTCTCTGATCGCATTGACAGTGCTTTTGCAAATGCTGTTAAGTGCATTTTAGAACACAATGGCAGAGTGGTCATCACTGGAATAGGCAAATCTGCTATCATAGCTCAAAAAATTGTAGCCACTTTAAATTCAACTGGCACCCCCTCCTTGTTTATGCATGCTGCTGATGCCATTCATGGCGATTTAGGCATGATTCAAAAAAACGATGTGGTAATTGCTATATCCAAAAGCGGCACTACTCCAGAAATCAAGTCGCTTGTGCCTTTATTGAAACAATTCGGCAACCCATTGATCGCCATAGTTGGCAATACACAATCGGCGTTAGCCCTTTCATCTGACATAGTGCTTGACACCAGTGTCCAAATGGAAGCCTGCCCTAATAATTTAGCGCCTACCACCAGCACTACCGCTCAATTAATGATGGGCGATGCTTTGGCAGTTGCTTTATTACAATGCAAGAAATTTTCTAAAAATGATTTTTCTAAAGTGCACCCGGGTGGCGCATTAGGCAAACAATTGTACTTGACGGTAAAAGACATTGCAGACCACAATTTAAAACCGAAGGTAGCAGCAGATACTGGCATAAAAGATGTGATCATGAGCATCACTAAAAATAGAATGGGCGCAACAGCTGTTTGCAATCAAGAGATTGTCATTGGAATCATAACAGATGGTGATATCAGACGCATGATTGAAAACAATACCCAGTTTGAACAGATTACAGCTGCTGATATTATGAATAAACAGCCAAAGACTATTGAAGATACTACAATGGCCAGTCAAGCGGCCATCCAAATGACTCAAGACAAAATCAATCAGTTAATTGTTTTACATCAAGGCAATTACGCTGGTATGATTCATATACACGATTTGACAAAAGAAGGATTACTCTAAAATGACTAAGAACAAAAACAATTACGTTGTCATAATGGCCGGTGGAATCGGCAGTCGATTCTGGCCCCTGAGCAAACGCAACTATCCAAAACAATTTCACGACATTTTAGGCGTAGGAAAATCATTACTAAGACTTACCTATGATCGTTTTGCTGAATTCATTGAACCAAACAATATATTCATCATCACCAATACATCCTACACACTATTAGTGAATGAACAAATCCCTGAATTACCAACCAAAAACATTATTGACGAACCCGCAGCAATGAATACGGCGCCATGCGTAGCATTCGCAAGCTTCAAATTATTTGCTAAAAATCCAGATGCCAATATTGTTTTTGCACCTAGTGATCATTTAATCACTGACGAAAAATCATTCAGAGACAGTTTAATCACTGCATTATCATACACAGAAACCCATCACAAACTCATTACATTGGGCATTAAGCCAAACCGTCCTGACACAGGTTATGGCTATATTCAGCAGCACGATAAATCTATTGACCAAGGTTTATTCATGGTTAAGACCTTTACTGAAAAGCCTAATTTAGAATTGGCCAAGACCTTCTTGGACAGTGGCGAATTTTCATGGAACAGTGGCATTTTTGTTTGGACAGCCAAAGACATTCTACATGAGTTTGAATTACACCAAAACGACATGTATGAATTGTTTGAAAAAGGCTTAGGCAAATACAATACGCTCGAAGAAGCCGCCTTCATTAATGAGCAATATCCTCAGTGTAAAAGCATTTCAATAGATTATGCCATCATGGAAAAAACCAAAATTGCCGCAATCATGCCAGTCGATTTTGGATGGAGTGACTTAGGCACATGGAAATCATTGTTTGTATTAAGAGAAAAAGATCAAAACAACAACTTGAAACATGGCAACAACATTGAACTGTATCAATCAACTAACTGCTTGATTGTAGAAGAAGCCAATCCCAATAAATTGGTTGTAGTTGAAGGCTATGACGATGCCATTATTGTTGATACTGAAGACATTTTATTCATCAGTCATTTGAGCAAAGAACAAGAAGTCAGAGACATCACCAACGATATCAAAGACAAATACAAAGGCAAATTTTCTTAATTGATAGAGGATCTAACCCTAATTGAATAAGCTCTAACAGCTTGTTGAATGGTTTGATTGCTTTCTTGCATGGTTTGCTTGCAAAAAATACCCGCCAAAATATGGGTTAACTGTTCGCCCTCGTCTACCCCTTCGATTTCAATCTCCAAAGCTTTCCCATCGAGTAAATCTTGTTCTGCTTTTTGAAGCTGCTCAACCGTATAGGTTTCAACGATGTGCTTAATGATATTAATATTCATTTTTGAGATAAGAATTCAATGAATGCGTCTTCTTTACTGGTGCTGATTTTTGACTTCAACACACCTTGTTCAAATACCGCAAAATAAGGCAATGTTTCAACACCTGCCATTTTACGAGCCTCGGGATTATGTTCTGCATTGACATCTATAAACACATAGTCTTTAAAGCGTTCATCATCGCTCAAGCGCTTAAATTTTGGCGCAAATAATTTACAACTTCCGCACCAATCTGCATAGTATTTAACAACTACTTTGGGGGCACTCACATCAGTTAAAAAACTGGCATCTGAACTTACTAAAACACTCATAATTATTGATTAATATCTACTAAATTTTGTAAAACGGCTTCTTCTAAATACCCTTCTGACCTATGCAACTGTTTACCTTGTTTAAACATTAACACTAAGGGAATATTACTGATTTGATAAAGTGCATTGTATTCTGGCTCTTTATCAATATCAATGCTGTATACGATGACATCATCTGGTCTTTGTTCCCTGATTTTATCAATACTTGGCTGCATCATACGACAAGGCTTACACCATGTGGCATTAAAATCAACCAAGACCAATTTATCACCCTTAATGGCTTTGGCAAATGGAATGGTGTCATTGGCATACAGTTTCACCACTGGGGTACTTGACACTTCATATCGAGCAGATAACCATTGTTCATAGCCTCCTGTAATCTGAATCACCTGTTTAACCCCTTGATTCATTAAGGTTTGTTTCAACTCATCACATGCAGAGGTTTCGCCATAAAAATACACCGGCACATCTTTGTATAGAGCATCAATGATGGCGTTGCTTGAAGTTTGATTGACATCAATGTGAACAGCACCAGGTATATGACCTTGATCATAGGCCGAAAGGGATCTACAATCTAGAAGTTGTGGCTTTTCATTGACCATTAATGCATGAAAAGCCTCTGCTTCAATCATTGATGTATTAGCATTTGAACAGGCAGACATCATCACGATTACGAGCAGAACAAAACGATTGAACATATTGGCAAATTTAAACGAAACCATTCTATTGCAAAAATTGATTACTTTCATACAACTATCAATTATTTCTATTTACCAAACATGCCTGATAGACCTTGTAACCCCCCAGCCATATTGGCCAAATCACCTATAGAGGCTTTTTCTGCAGATGCCAAGGCTTTATTGACGGCTTCTGTTAAGGCTTCTTCCAATTGAGTCTTATTAGACATCAGTTGTTCAGGTATGTGAATGGCTAATAGCTTTCGATTCCCGTTGCAATCAACTGTTATACCTAAGTGTTCTTCTGTTACCTGAATGGTTTCCAATTTGGCCTTTAATTCATCGGCCTTTTTTTTCATTTCTAAGATTTGTGAGATATTTCCAAACATATGTTCTTGATGTTAATTGATTAGGATAGACCACTGATTTTTCCGGCATTATCGATGTGCATACCTTCAGATGCTGGTATATTAGGCAGACCTGGCATACGCATCATATTACCTAAAATAGGCACAATAAACCCTGCCCCTGCCGCTACTTCAAAAGCTCTAACGGTTACTCTGAAACCAGTTGGTCTACCAACTTTCTTTTCATCATCGCTAAAGGATTTTTGAGTCTTTGCCATGCATATAGGCAAATGAGATAACCCTATTTTGTCTAATCGTTTGAGGGTTTCTAATGCTTTTGAACTATAATCTACACCATCTGCGCCATAAATGGTTTTTGCAATGCAGTCTATTTTGTTTTTGATGGTATCAGCATGATTGTACAAAGGCTTATACTGATTCTGACCTGAAGCAATGGCATCAACCACAGCTTTAGCCAATGCTTGCGTACCTTGACCGCCCTTAGCCCAAGCTTGCGCCAAAACAGCCTGCACCCCCATTTCATTGCACAAGGCTATTAACAATTGAATTTCTTCCTCTGTATCATGTATAAAATGATTAATAGCAACAACCGGATTAAACCCAAAGGTTTTAGCATTTTCAATGTGTTTTTGCAAATTCTGAAAACCTAGTTTAACCTTCTCTAAAGAGGCTGTATTGAGTTCATCCGAACTAGCCCCACCATGGTGCCTGAGTGCTCTAATCGTTGCGACAATCACCATAGCCGATGGCTGAATCCCTGCTGCAGGGCATTTGATGTTCAAAAACTTTTCAGCCCCCAAGTCTGCACCAAAACCAGCCTCAGTAACAGCATATTCAGACAAAGACATACCCATTTTGGTCGCATTGATGGTATTTGTTCCTTGTGCAATATTGGCAAAAGGTCCACCATGAATGATGGCCGGATTCCCCTCAAGTGTTTGAACCAAATTGGGTTTAATGGCATCCTTTAATAAAATTGCCATCGCTTCTTCTGCATTTAAGTCTCTAGCATATACAGGTTCGTTTTGATAAGTAAAGCCAACTAATATGTTCCCTATATTGCGTTTAAGTTGTTCTAAATCTTTAGACAAACATAAAATCGCCATGATCTCAGAGGCGGCAGTAATGTTGAAACCATCCTGCCTCATAACACCATTAGATTTGGCGCCGACCCCAATAATTATCTCCCTGAGGCTTCTATCATTCATGTCTATTACGCGTTTCCACAATACAGATTTTGGATCAATCTTAACCGTATGTTTAGGATTTTGAATCACATTATCAATGATGGCTGCTAAAAAGTTATTGGCCTTTTCGACTGCAGAAAAATCACCTGTAAAATGCAGGTTGATGTCTTCCATAGGAAAAACCAGACAATAGCCGCCACCCGCAGCACCACCTTTAATACCAAAGACAGGGCCTAAAGAGGGTTCTCTTAACACTACAACAGATTGCTTACCTATGGCATTTAAACCTTCATTCAAACCAATTGAGATGGTGGTTTTACCCTCACCTGCAGGCGTTGGAGTCATGGCTGTTACCAAAATAAGTTTGGCTTGCTTCACTGCTTGCTCATTGATCAACGACAAGGGTAATTTAGCCTTGTATTTACCGTAATACTCAAGATCATCCTCAGCAATCTTTAGCTTTTCAGCAATTTGTTTAATGTGTTTTAATGGAATCGATTGGGCAATTTCAATATCAGTCATATTCACTTTCAAACCTACTCAATTAGTGGCTTAAATACAACCCCATATTGTCATTAATGCATACTTTGTCGCTTTTTAAAAAAGGGCAACAATACTTGCTGAATTGGGGACTGCACATCTATCACATTCAAATCAATTTTGTATTGATGACATTTATCATAAATCGATTGACGCAGTTTTTGCATTTGCTCTAAATACAAGGATCTAACTTGATCAGGGAACAATTTTATTTCTGATTTGGTTTCAGCATCTATAAAGTGGTAGGGCCTGTTTTCAAACTCGAATTGATTTTCTGTATGTACATCCGCTACATTAAAAATCAACACTTCGTGTTTTTTGAATCTTAAATGTTGAAGGGCTTTAAACAATTCATCCATTTGATTGCCTGACTCAAACATGTCACTGATAATGACCACCAAACTGCGCCTGTGAATGCGCTCAGCCATTTGATTCAGGGTGTCTGCTATGCGACTTCCTTTGGAGGCGTTGTGTTGTTTCATCCGTTTGCTTAACTCATGTAGCACCGTTTGATAATGCGCTCCTGAAGATTTCAAATCACTTTGCCACTCAATTTGATCAGCAAAACAGGTTAAAGAAAAAGCATCTCTTTGGCGCTTGAGCACATTCGCTAAAACTGCTGCAACTGAAGCGGCATATTTAAATTTCAATGCCGTCTGTGCCGGATAATACATGCTTTCAGATACATCCAACAACAAATGACACCTTAAATTGGTTTCTTCATCAAAGCGCTTTACAAATAATTTATCTGTGCGCCCATACAACTTCCAATCAATGTGTTTAGTAGATTCCCCAGTGTTGTATAATCTGTGTTCTGCAAACTCTACAGAAAACCCATGAAATGGACTTTTATGCAAACCCGTAATAAATCCTTCTACAACCTGAGAGGCATACACATCTAAGTGCTCATAGGCTGTTAAAAGGTTGAGTTCATCCATATGGTTTATCCGAACAATACAGCTTTTGCTTTTTGAAGCACTGGAGACAAATATGCATCAGTGTTCAATAACGGTACTTCTTTAATAAAGTCATTTAAAAAAGTCTCGAGTGTATTAGACGTTTTAAGCGGCCTGCGATACTGAATGGCTTTAGCGGCTAAAACCATCTCTATGGCAAGTACTTGTTGAACATTTTGAACCACTTGATACAACTTTGTGGCGGCATTTGCTCCCATGCTAACATGGTCTTCTTGCCCATTACTACTAACGATACTATCTACACTCGCAGGTGTACACAATTGTTTGTTTTGACTAACAATACTCGCTGCAGTATATTGAGCAATCATGAATCCACTTTCTAAACCTGCTTGGTCGGTTAGAAATGCTGGCAAATGGCCTTCTCCGCTAATTAATTTATACAATCTGCGTTCTGAAATGTTCGCCAACTCTGCAAGCGCTATGGCGGCAAAATCCAAACTTAAAGCCAAAGGCTGACCATGAAAATTTCCTGCACTGATCACCATATCGTCTTCTGGAAAAATATTTGGGTTATCAGTAACGGCATTTAATTCACGAGAGAATGTCAAAGCCGTATAAGACAATGCATCTAAACTAGCCCCATGAACTTGTGGTATACATCTAAAAGAATAGGGATCTTGAACCCTTTGTTTTGGGGCGCCCATCATTTCGCTTCCATCTAACAAATACTTCATGACTGACGCAATTTGGATTTGTCCATTTTGATTGCGGATCACATGGGTATGTGGTAAAAATGGCTCCATTCTGGCATTAAAGGCATCAATGCTCAATGCGGCTATTTTACTTGAAACTTCAATGATTTTATTGGATTGAATTTGACAATACACCCCATAGGCCAACATAAATTGAGTACCATTGATCAATGCTAAACCTTCTTTTGCGCCTAAAACCACTGGTGTTAATTGGAACTGAGTCAATTGTTTTTGAGCCGGAACGATCGCATCGCCATCCCAAACTTCTCCTTCTCCAATCAGAGGCAAGGATAAATGTGACAAGGGGGCTAAATCGCCTGAGGCGCCCAATGAACCCTGCTGATAAACTACAGGCAAAATGTCGTTGTTGTACATATCCACCAAAAGCTGGACTGTAGCCAATTGAACACCCGAAAAACCAAAGGCCAATGATTTAGCCTTCAATAAAAGCATTAATTTAATGATGGGTTTGGGCACCAACTGGCCAGTGCCACAAGCGTGACTTCTGAGCAAATTGTATTGAAGCGTTTGCAAATCACTATTGGGAATGGTTGTATTGCACAATGATCCAAAACCAGTATTGATACCATAAATCACGGTATTGGGTGTTTGCATTTTCTGCTGAATGTACTGGTATGATTTTTCAATCGCCTTTTGGCTGCTAGGACCAATTGAAATGGACTCACGACTTTCCATCAAATGAGCAATTTGCTCGATGGTTTGTATTTCTTCTAACAACATTTGGTCTCTAATTAATCGGTTTAAATAGTCTGTTCCATCTCACCTTAACAAACTGATCTTCTTGTCTAACATTAGGCATGTTTGGATCAGGCAATGCACGTTTGTATTGAATACTGAATAAAACAAACAAAGGTTTTCCTACAATATGATTCTCTGGCACGTAGCCCCAAAATCTTGAATCTAAAGAGTTATCTCTGTTATCGCCCATCATCCAATAGTAATCCATTTTAAAGGTATAAGATTGAATGGGTTTGCCGTTTAAATAAGGCGTTGAGCCAATCAATTCAAAACTCGGATTGTTTTCGTAAATGCGAATGGCGCGCTCATAAAAATAATAATTGTTTTGATTGATCGCTAGTGCTTGTCCTGCTTTAGGCAAATAAAATGGCCCAAATTGGTCTTTGTTCCATGGATACACCATGTCATTTCCAGGAAACACTTGAGTCATGGCTGATGATTTTTGATATTTTGGTTTGATCGAATCTATTTTTGCAATCTGAGCATATTTGAGTGGATTCAAATAGTCATCATCCATCAGTACATGTAAGTATTTTAAATCTGCAGACAATGGCTCACTGTAGACTATTCCTAATTGTTTGGTCTCTTCATAATTTAACTTTTGACCATCTTTCATTTTAATGATACCATTGAATTCAACCATGCCATCTGGCGAATAATAATTACCTTGTTTAGGACTGGTTTGAGCCCTAACCAAATCAACTTCGAAATCCGATTTGATGCGATTCAAATCTGTTACACTGAGCGCCATTCTGAAAGTTCTTTCGTTCAGCTGAACAAAGTCATATACATCGTATTCTTTGGTTAAGGTTTCATAGCTAGGCACTGTTGAAAGTGGCTTAAAAGCTATGTAATAGTTATGAAGTAAACCCGGTGCTTGATAGGCTTTTTCACCATTCACCATCAAAACGCCATCAATGATTTGTAATGTATCACCTGGTATTCCAACGCATCGTTTTACATAGTTCTGCATTTTATCAACTGGTCTTGGGGTCTGATCATATTGGTCCCAAGGCACATTAAAAACGATAGGATCATTGCGTTTGACCGATTGAAAACCAGGCAATCTCATATAAGGTAATTGTATGGCCTCTGAATAAGCTTGAGCCCCGAATAAATCTTGATGCACCAAAGGAAAAGCAACAGGCGTAATCGGAAACCTTGGGCCGTAATTCATTTTACTCACAAATAAAAAATCTCCCACCATCATACTGTCTTCCATCGAAGATGTAGGAATTTTATAGGGTTCCAATTGAAACATTCTTACCATGTAAGCAATCACTATAGCAAAAAACATGGCATCGGACCATTCTCTAACTGTCCCTTTTTTAGCCGGAATGTACTTTTTTCTAAAATCAGTATTACGTGCTGCACCTAAGTAGGTTACTTTAGCATCATAGGCCATTTTAGGATACATGTAAAAAGGGCATAAGACCCCTAAGACCTGTTCGCCAAATTTGAATTTTCCAAAACTCTCCATTAGATCAATCACCAATGAAAACCAAATCACTACATCAGCCGCTGGAATAAAGGCCCAAATCATCCAAGTCTTTGGCCTTTGAGTAAGCTGAATCCATGGCCAATAGCAAGCAATTGGAACAAAGGCTAACCAAGCCTGTTTAACATTGGCTTTTCTGAACAGGAAAAACAATCCTGCATGAGACAAAACATACAGCGGGATGTAAAACAATAAAAAAGTCGATAAATTAGTAGGAGTCATATAAATAATGTAGTCTTAAAGTCCGATTAAATCTTGCATGGTAAAATAACCTGTTTTGCCCTTTAACCACTCTGCAGCCTGAATGGCGCCTAAAGCAAAACCATTTCTGTTGTGGGCAGTATGTTTGATTTCAATTGAATCTATTGCGGAAGCATATGTAACGGCATGTGTGCCAGGTACATTATCGATTCTTAAAGCTTCAATCGGCAAATCATGATGAGCATTTGAAGCCTCTTTGAGCTTCCATTGTTGTTTTTTAGAATAGGATTTTAAAATCCCTTCTGCTAAGGTAATGGCTGTTCCGCTGGGAGCATCTTTTTTATGAATGTGATGAATCTCCTGAAGCGATACTTCGTAACCGTTTATTGGGTCCATAATATGCGCCAACAGTTGATTGATTTTAAAAAACACATTCACACCTATGCTAAAATTACTTGCCGTTAACAAGGCATTTCCAGTTTCTACTTGCATTTGTTTAACTTCATCAAGATACTGATACCAACCTGTTGTTCCGACTACCACAGGCATATGTAACGAAAAACACTTTTTAATATTGTTAACAGCGGCCTCGGGTTGAGTGAATTCAATTGCAACATCAGCATTTTTAACCAATACCCAATCAGCATCTGTTGATTTAGAATGAATTTTAGCCACAACACTGTGACCTTTTTCTATGGCCAATTGTTCAATCAATTGACCCATTTTACCATAGCCGATTAAGGCCAATTTTAATGGAGTGGACATAGCTATGCAAACTTACATGATTTTAAACACAGATAAAAACCGGAAATAAATTCCGAAAAAGGCCCAATAGGACTTATTAAAAGAGACAATTAGTCTTGTAATATGACCTTTTTTCAGTCGTTTTGAAATGGTTGTTTATTTGAGGTCAAATCATCAACTATGAATATCAATAAATTCACCATCAAAGCTCAAGAGTGCATTCAAGATGCACAACAAATAGCCTTTGAACATCAAAATCCAAGCATTGAAAACGCTCACATTTTAAGCAGTATTTTCAAGCAAGATGATGCCATCATCAATTTTGTGTTCAGTAAAGTTGGTGCACAAGCATCAAGGGCCCAACAAGCCAACGAGGCATACATCAAATCATTGCCTAAAATCACCGCAGGCAGTCCTACTCAATCATTATCTGGCACTTGCAACACCATGCTCATGCAAGCAGAAAAACTCATGGGTCAAATGGGTGATGAATATGTGTCCATTGAACACATTATTTTGGCCTTAATAGACAGCAAAGATGCTGTTGGACAACTTCTAAAAGATGCAGGCGTGAATTATAAGTCAGCAGAAAAAGCCATTGAAACACTCAGGGCTGGTAACAAAGTCCATTCTCAATCGGGAGGCGAGCAATACAATGCCCTGAAAAAATATGCCATCAACTTAAATGAAATGGCGAGTAAAGGCAAGTTAGATCCTGTGATTGGCCGAGATGAAGAAATCAGAAGAGTGCTTCAGATTTTAAGCAGAAGAACCAAAAACAACCCCGTCTTAATCGGCGAACCAGGTGTGGGTAAAACAGCCATTGCAGAAGGCTTGGCCAGACGTATCGTTCAAGGCGATGTCCCTGAAAATTTAAAATCTAAAACCATCTTTGCATTAGACATGGGCGCCTTAATTGCCGGAGCAAAGTACAAAGGTGAATTTGAAGAACGCTTAAAAGCAGTTGTCAATGAAGTGATCAAAAGCAATGGCGAATTGGTCTTGTTTATTGACGAAATACATACCCTTGTAGGTGCAGGCAAAGGAGAAGGCGCCATGGATGCTGCAAACATTCTAAAACCAGCACTTGCTAGAGGCGAACTTAAAGCCATTGGTGCAACCACTTTAAATGAGTACCAGAAGTACATTGAAAACGACAAAGCACTTGAAAGACGTTTTCAAAAAGTCATGGTAGAAGAACCTGATGTTCAAGATGCCATTTCTATTTTAAGGGGCTTAAAAGAGCGTTATGAAGTCCACCACAAAGTACGCATCAAGGACGAAGCCATCATTAATGCTGTTGAGCTTTCAAGCAGATACATTAGCGATCGTTTTCTACCAGACAAAGCCATTGATTTACTTGATGAGGCCGCCTCAAAACTCAGAATCGAAATTGATTCATTGCCTGAAGAATTAGACGAATTGAACCGAAAAATCATGCAATTGGAAATTGAAAGAGAAGCCATCAAAAAAGAAAATGACCAAGAAAAATTGGACAAACTCAACAGCGAACTTGCCAACTTAAACGATGTCAGAACTGGCATCAATGCGCGTTGGAAGAGCGAAAAAGAAGTGGTAGAGAAAATTCAAACTAATAAGGGTTTAATTGAACAATATAAAGTCGAAGCTGAGCAGGCAGAACGCAATGGCGATTTTGGCAAAGTAGCAGAATTGAGGTACGGCAAAATTAAAGACACTGAATCTCAAGTCTTAGACTTGCAAAAAGAATTGCTTGGCCTACAAGGCGATAAGCCTATGGTGAAAGAAGAAGTTGATGCGGAAGACATTGCAGAAGTTGTGAGCAAATGGACGGGAATCCCTGTCAATAGAATGTTGCAAAGCGAGCGTGAAAAATTACTGCATTTAGAGACTGAACTTCACAACAGAGTGATTGGTCAAGATGAAGCGATTGCCGCCATTTCTGATGCCGTAAGAAGAAGCAGAGCTGGCCTTCAAGACCCTAAGAAACCAATTGGTTCCTTTATCTTTTTGGGCAGCACAGGGGTGGGTAAAACAGAATTGGCAAAAGCTTTAGCAGGGTTTTTATTCAACGATGAGAACGCCATGGTGAGAATAGACATGAGTGAGTACCAAGAAAAACACACTGTAAGCCGACTAATTGGTGCCCCTCCGGGCTATGTTGGCTATGACGAAGGTGGTCAATTAACAGAAGCCGTAAGACGCAGACCATATGCCGTAGTACTTTTGGATGAAATTGAAAAGGCACATCCAGATGTCTTTAATATTCTCTTACAAGTTTTAGATGATGGTCGCTTAACTGACAACAAAGGCCGCACAGCCAATTTCAGGAATACCATCATCATCATGACCAGCAATATTGGTGCGCATATCATTCAAGAAAACTTTGAACTTTTAAATGATGACAACAAAGACAGTGTCATAGCTAAAACTAAAAACGAGGTATATCAGATACTTAAAAACACCATTCGTCCAGAGTTTTTAAACCGTATTGATGAAGTGATCATGTTTGAGCCATTGAGCAGAGAGCATGTGCATGATATTGTGCGCATTCAAATGAAAAAACTCAGCGATCAATTGACTGAGATAGGTATCAGCATTAACATTACTGAACAAGCTATTGATTGGCTTTCTGAACTTGGCTATGATCCTCAATTTGGAGCTAGACCTTTAAAAAGAGTCATACAGAAAAAAGTCATGAACGAGCTCTCTAAAAAGATTTTAATGGGCGAAGTCAAGAAAGATCAACCCATAGAAATTGACGCTGTCAACAAACAAATTATTTTCAGAGTTCAGCCTTCATCATAGCGATGGTCTTTTGATCATTGCCTGAGCTTAATACCAATTGATAAAGTCCAATTGGCCACTGTTCTGTTTGAATTGCATCAACACCCAATGCCCTATAAACAATTTGCCCTAGTGCATTATAAACAGTTATGAGCGTTTGATCATTCACGATGGCATTGATGCGTATGCTGTTTGTAAAGGGATTGGGAAATGCTGAAACAGGAAAGTCCTTTGACAGTTGATCAATACTTGTACTCACACAATTCAAATGATGTGGTTTATGGCTAGTGCTATCAATAATGATATTGGCATCGCCTGGCTTAAAAGCCAAATATGAAAAATAGAACAGCATCATCTCGTCAGTAGTTGCCTCTCCTGCTGAAACATCTTGAGGTGGTGAATTGGGATTATTGAGATTATTGAATGTATTGTCGTAAACACCTTCTCCAACTAATTTGGTGCCAGGTGTAAGTACAATTGGTTTTTGAAAATCATAAGTCGCTTGCCAATGAAAATCCCAATTAGGAATATCAATCAAAGGTGTCGTATCACCATTCATATTAACGGCATAGGCTTTAAGTTGTTTACACAATAAATGCCCATGTGGGAAAATACTTATCAGGGTAACAGTAGCGGGCAAGGTAAATGTTTCATAAAATTTCTTAATGGTATTTTTGGGAATAAACAGTGGACCATTCACCATTGTAGACACATGATTTAATACAGGGGCATCATAAATATTGCGAACGGCAGTGGATGTAAACCTAAAGTGAAACTTACTAGAATCCACTTGTCCAGAAGCATGGGCCGGATAATGGATTTGAACCACTATTTTGGCTGATGAAGGCAAACGTTTTCCCATGCCATTTGGCACAAAAATAGGACTAGAACCGGGGACCCAAGTCCCTAACAGAACAGAACTATTTACACCAATGCCACCTGCAGAAGTATACCCCGGGTTAGGATCATTGTTATCCAAAACAGTACTTTGCCCTGTGGTATCATAAAACACTTGAGCATGGTGCACAATGTTTGTGTTGCCAGGAATAATTTCAATGCCTGTTATAAATTGTTGAACAGTTAAGCCTGTTGGCAATACAAAACACCTGTACAAATCTTGAGTAATGTTTGGAACAGTGTAAGTTGGGATTTGCAATTTCAAATCAGGAAATGGCATTTGATAAGAAGAACTATAAACCGGCTGTGCTGGGGCATTGGCTAAATTGCCTTTTATAGCGCCATTATTAACCCATTGAACAATGGTTGAAACTTCTTGATCCGAAAGACTTCTGTCGTGGGCAAACTTTCTGTAAGCGTTGTTGACTGGCCATGGCGGCATGGTTTTATTGCTAACTGCATTTAAAATGGCATATGCATTATCTTTAGCCTCTTGATAATCCAAAAAAGAGATATGACCAGACCCTTTAGGATTATGACAATTGGCACAATGGGAGTAAATGATACAGGCAACATCATCAGACCAAGTTGGGTTTTGTGCTTTAACAACAACTGATAGGCTAAGACTTAAAAGCAATGTTATTAGTTTATTCATAAGTTCCGTATTTAACACTTAAACAAT
>JBEIKN010000001.1:0-33991 GCA_040379725.1 Flavobacteriales bacterium | reverse complement strand
GAACAATAACATCACATCTCTCACCTCTTACGTTAATGGTCAAATAGTAGGTTCGCAAAAAGCTAGCTTATATTGGACAGGTGCACCAGATTGTGGTCAGTCAGCTTCAGTTACTGTTACAAAAAATTTAGGTAGCTCAAAAAGCAAATCATATACTTTTCAAGTTAAAGATCAAGATGATGTTGTTATCTGGGAAGGAATCGCAGATTATGAAGGGAATGTATGCTCCAAGATGGAGTTAACACTTTAAAGTTATAGTATTTATAAATTATCAATTTCATCAACGTTTCACCTTATGCACAGAGCATGGTGAAACGTTTTTGTTTTATAGAGCGCTTGGTTTCCTTTTTTAAAAAATGTTGTATCATTGAAGGGTGAAACAACGTTTGTTTTGGGTTTTGGTGC
Organism: Flavobacteriales bacterium; assembly: GCA_040379725.1. Lineage (GTDB taxonomy): Bacteria > Bacteroidota > Bacteroidia > NS11-12g > UBA955 > JABMMZ01. Next base: position 33,586 of record JBEIKN010000001.1, on the reverse strand, counting down.
TGGCTGTGCATGCTGCATTGTGGTGTAAGCAGGTGTTTCTGCAGCATAGTTTGTTGCAAGATTCACAAGAGTATTTACAAGCCGGACACAACATGCTTGAGCATGGTCATTGGTACTGTGCAGAGTGGCAAGCGCCTTTTCAGCCAGCATTTTTCAGCAAACGCCCACCCGGTTATCCAAGTTTTTTAGCCCTCATTGAAGCCCTATGCGGCGCTCAAAATACATGGTTCTTTGCCCTGGTCTATTTGTTGCAAAACCTCATCAGTATTGGCATCATTTTCAAACTCACCCAATGGTTAAAACCAGCCATACAATCCTTACAAACACCCTATCAATACATCGCCCTATTACCAGGTTTGGCCTTACCCATTTACGCCAACTTTCTCATGAGCGAAACCCTTCTTAGCGCCTGTATTTTTTGTATCGTTTATTGCAGTGTAAAATCGCCCTTTAAAAACAAACACTGGCTCATCATCATAGGCGCATCTGTTCTTGCCATGCTCATTAAACCGGTGTTTATGCCCATAGCCATAGGCTTACCTTGGGTATACATAGTCCTCAAAAAAACACCCGCTCTAAAAACCCTGTATCTGTTAAGCCTATTACCAATCATAGTCTATTTTGGACTCAGTAAAATCCATCAAGCCGAAACAGGCTACAAGCACTATTCGTCCATCAGTAAAATCAATTTATTACACTACAACACCTACAGCCTTTTGCTCTACAAACAAGGGCAACATGAAGCTGACAGCATCATTGACGAGATCCGCCATCAGGCCGCTTCACAAACCACCTACGCCCAACAAACAGAATACATTGAAAACAACTGCAAAAGCATTTTAAAAAATAACTTAGGCACCTACAGTTACCTTCACCTCAGAGGCATGGCATTGGCCTGTTTAGACCCAGGCAAATTTGACTACACTCAAATACTGAATTTAGCCCACACTGAAAATGGATTGTATAACATCAACACAAAAGGCCTCAAACGCAGTTTATGGCTCTACCTCAACCCATTGGGCACCTGGCTCATTTTAGTAGCCATTAGCAAGCTCATTTTACTGCTTTGGGTACTTGCCTACGCTTTTAGCAAAAAAACACCCTTAAAAGAAAAAATCATCTGGTTTATAATACCAATCTTAGTATTAGGCCTAACTGGCCCCATAGGTGCTAGCAGATTCTTGGTACCACTCTTGCCCATCTATTACGCCATAGCCCTAAAAGGCTATCACTACAGACGTGCATTCAATACCTGATCCCAATTGATTTTATTTAAAGCCTTACCCTTAAGCACAGTGCTCAAAATTTGCATCTGCCTCGGGCTATGCGCATCAGAACCCAAAAACTGATAATACCCCTCTTTGATCAACCACTCTGCCAACTTCTTTGCATTAGGCGAATAGAATCCTGCCAACGACAACAAATTGATCTGCAATAAAGTCCCTGATGACACTATATCCTCCACCAAATCATAGCGCTCTTGCAAATACACATAACGCTCAGGATGCGCCAAAACCGGCATATATCCAGCAGTTTTGATATCAAACAACAACTGCTCAAAAAACATTGGCTTGTTCAAAAAAGAAGTCTCCACCAACACATATTGACCATTAATACTCAATAAAGGCTCGCGGGCTTTAACCTTATGCATAAACACATCATCCATGTAATACTCCGCAGCAAAGTCTAATTCTAAAGGCAATTGTCTCAACTGCAATTCCGCTCTCAAGGCCTTTATAATCGGCTCAATGGTCTCGGCAGAATTGCGGTAATAATCGCTCATAATGTGCGGCGAACAAATGATTTTTTTATACCCAAGATCAATAAACTGTTGGCACATCGCAACAGCATCTTCTATGGTCTTAGCGCCATCGTCAATACCAAACAGTACATGGTTGTGCATATCCCATTCAATACAATGATTGAACGACTCAGACTTAGCAAACCATTTACCAAACAAAGACATGACTATTTTTTAGACCAAATTTTTTGCCACCAGTTCAATTGTTCATGCTCATCATCATAGTAGCCATAACCATACCCGTAGCCATAGCCATAACCATATTTATGTCCATAAGTATTGGCCTTATTGACATCATTGATCACAACAGACAAATTGGTATAATTCTTACTCGAATACAACTGATTAATATTATTGATCACATGCGCCTTAGAGTATCCAGAGCGCACCACATAAATAGACAAATCACAACGCTTAAACACCGTACTAGCATCTGTCACCAAACCAATCGGCGGATTATCAGCCATGATCACATCGTAATGCTTAAACAACTCATCAATCAAAGCATCAAATTCAGGCTTTAACAACAACTCATTCGGATTCGGTGGAATTGGCCCGGCAGTAATAAAATCTAAGCCATTTAAAGGTGAATGTCTAATCGCCTCATTCCAAGTATGCATTCCACTCAACAAAGAACTCATACCCACTTTATTCTCCACATTAAAACCAACGTGAATCTTAGGTTTACGCATATCCAAATCCAAGACCACAACACGCTTACCTGTCAAAGCTATAATCGCTGCATAATTGATCGCAAAAAAGGTCTTACCCTCGCCACTAATGGTCGACGTCACCCCAAACAACTGCTTGTCTTTTTTTGGCAGCATAAAATCAGAATTGGTTCGAATGGTTCTCAAGGCCTCACTAATTGAAGACTTAGGATTTTTATCAACCACCAAAGTAGACACCGGCATCTTTTTATTGTAAGACGGAATAGCCCCCAATAAAGGCGCTTTCAAAGCATCTTGTAATTGTTTTTGAGAATAAATCACATCCATTAAGAAGTATTTGATCAACAAAAACAAGCCAACAGGCACTATCCCTAAAATTAAAAACAAAGCCCAAACCTTATTCTTCTTAGGCGAAATCGGTTCTGAAGGCGCATAAGCTTCAGACAAAACCGTAAACTCAGGAACAGTTCCAGCCTTTGAAATCTGATACTCAATCTGTTTCTCTATCAAATCCAAATAATACTTCTCATACAAAGTATTAAAACGCTTTAAACGGTTAAGTTCTGTTTCCTTATCTGGCAAACCAGAAAACTGACCATTCAATTTGGCAATCTGAGCATTGGTCTCAGCATTTTGATCAGACAAAGCACGCTTAGCCTCTGATACAAAACTCAATAACTGAGACTTCACAATCGAAATCTCAAGCTCCAGTTTCTTAAATGGCGTAGTCACCTCTTTGCTGGACAACTTCAACAACTCACGCTGTTTATATAAATCGTTCAATTTGTTTATGGCATCAGCCACTTGCATATTATCCATGCCAAACACCAAAGGCACAATATTCTCTTCTGAAGCGTCTGACTGCACAAAACTCAAAACATCAGAATACGACTTCATCAGCTTATTATAGCCCTGTTTTGACTTTTCTAATTCGTCAACTTCTTTGACTATTCCGATCAACTCATCGTTAGGTTCTAAAGCCCCATTTCTTTTAACAAATGACTCTAAATCCTTCTCATAACCCTCCAATTTTAAGGCTGTTTCCTCAATCTGAGTCTTTATAAATTGTAAGGTCTGTTCATGACTCTTCTGCTTTTTCTCAATCGACTGATTAAAGTAAACAGAATCGTAGGCATTCACTATATCTGTTGCTTTAAATCGGTTAAAATCTTTAAACGCTATAGACAAAGTTCTAGCCTCTGTGCTATTAGCCTCTACCACCAAATTATCGTGTAAATAACTCAATAAAGCACCATTAGAATGTACCACAAACAAGTATTCTATGCCATCAATATCTTGCTCGACCACATCTGTCCATTGCAAACTGAATTCAAAGCCATCTATATTGGCTTTATCGCCCACTTTAAACGCCTTGCCATTCTCTAATTTGTATTCGTATGCCGACACAAATTTTAGCTTGTGCAAGACATCGTAAGGGGTCTGTTTAGCTGGACTCAAAACCTGCACCTTAAACGGACAAGATTTGTACAACTCAGTGGTCAAAATATTACCCTCTCTAAAATACGAAATCTGCAAATCAATGGTATTCAAAACATGTTGCGCCACACGCTGAGAACGGATCAACTCAAGCTCGCCCTCAAGATTATCAACCGGCATGGTTTGAATCTGAGTAATCCCCAAATTATTAGCTTCCTTTTGAACCTCAAGGCGGATCATAGAACTCGCCTGATAAGTCGGTTTGCTGTATTTCAAATAACTATAAGCCCCAAAAGCCGACATTAAAATCGACAAAGGCACCCAGAACCAATAGCGCTTAAAAATCAATAAAAATTTTTCAGACGAAAACCCTGCTTGTTCAGACAATTGACGTTGACTGATAGGGGCATCCTCTTGGTCGAAATCTTTCATGTTATTTTAAAGTATAAATTAAAACGCTCAAGGTAGTAATCACCTGAATGATATTAAAAATGTAGAGGTTATCTCTAAAGGCTTCAGTACCCGGACGACGAATAGGCTCAATATACACCACATCGTCTGGTCTTAAATTCACAATGGATTTTTTCATATCGGCAATGGTTTTAAGATTCACCACCGTTACTTCAGGATTTTTAAGGTCGCCGCGAATCACACGGATATTGGCTCCCTTTGTTTGTTCATCTAAACCACCATACAAAGCAATCGCTTCTAATAAAGTCATGTTGGTGGTATACGGAATGATTTTACTACCAGAGCCACCCAAGACAACAATCTTTTTATTTACCACCTTTGACAATACATACACACCATTGTAGAACTGTTCGTATTTACTCGATAACACAGAATCCAATTGAGACGTTTTAAGTCCCAAAACCGCCACTTTACCTATCAAAGGAAAATGACAAATTCCAGACTCTAAAACATCGTAACTTGGCTTATCAATAGCATTGTTATTAGCATCTCCATAATTCTTAATCGCCACAGCATTACCACTCGGATCAATAATAGACTCCCCCTGATTGGTAAACACCGAGAACTGTAATTTATCGCCCAACTTGATTGGATTCTCCACCACTACTTTCTCAAAAGTCTGTTGCCAATTCAGATCTTCTGGCTTGGTTTGCAAAATGATGTTTGAACGGTATGAGCTACAACTCTGTAGCAACACCATTACAAGTGATACCAATAAAAATGCTTTAGTTTTCATGTTTGATTAGTCCTAATAAGTATGTGCCATAACCACTCTTGGTTAAAGGCAAAGCCAATGCTTTTAATTGTTCGTCATTGATATAACCCATGCGCCAAGCGACTTCCTCAATACTACCAATCTTTAACCCTTGACGTTCTTCTATCACTTGCACAAACTGTCCAGCTTGCATTAAGCTGGCAAATGTACCTGTATCAAGCCAAGCAGTACCGCGTTCCAAAATACCCACCTTTAAGTGACCGCGTTTTAAGTATTCTTTATTAACATCGGTGATTTCATATTCTCCACGCGCTGAAGGTTGCAAATTTTCTGCAATCTCTACCACCTGATTATCGTAAAAATATAAGCCAGGCACAGCATAATTAGACTTAGGTGCAAGCGGTTTTTCTTCGATACTCAAGACCTGGTTGTTGTCATCAAACTCAACCACACCATAGCGCTCAGGATCACTCACATGGTAGGCGTAAATTACACCACCTTGAGGGTCATTATTGCTTTGCAACAATTTTTGCAAACTGGCACCAAAGAAAATATTATCGCCCAAAATCAAAGCCACTTTATCATTGCCAATGAATGCTTTTCCAATCACAAAAGCCTGAGCCAAACCATTAGGAACAGCTTGCTCTGCATATTCAAAACGACAACCCAAATTTTGTCCATCACCCAATAATTTTTTAAAGTGTGGCAAATCATGTGGGGTCGAAATGATCAAAATCTCTTTAATACCTGCCATCATTAAAATGGACAATGGATAATACACCATTGGCTTGTCGTAAACAGGCATCAACTGCTTGCTAACCGCCAAAGTTAAAGGATGTAAACGCGTGCCGCTTCCGCCGGCTAATATGATACCTTTCATGATCTGTTGCTATACATGTTTTGATAATATTGTTGGTAGGCGCCACTGGTAACGTGGTTCAACCATTCTTGATTGGCCAAATACCAATCCACAGTTTTTTCTAAGCCTTGCTCAAAGGTCACAGACGGTTTCCAAGCCAATTCAGACATCAACTTACTCGAATCGATCGCATATCTGAAATCATGACCGGCACGGTCTGTCACATAGGTAATCAATTGTTCAGACTCACCCGCGTTGCGGTTCAATTTTTGATCCATCAATCGGCACAAATGTTTTACCAAATCAATGTTTTTCCATTCATTGTTGCCGCCAATATTATAGGTATCGCCTAAAACACCTTGATGAAAAATCACATCAATGGCAGCAGCATGGTCTTCAACAAACAACCAATCGCGCACATTCTCACCCTTGCCATAGACCGGCAAAGGTTTCTTCTGAAGAATGTTATTGATCATCAACGGAATTAATTTTTCAGGAAAATGATGTGAACCATAATTGTTGCTGCAATTCGATAACACAACCGGCAAACCATAAGTATGATGATAAGCACGCACAAAATGATCGCTAGCAGCCTTAGAAGCACTATAAGGCGAATTAGGGTCGTATGGGGTTGTCTCTACAAACTTGCCTTCATGACCCAATTGACCATACACTTCATCTGTGCTCACATGATAAAAACGTTTGCCTTCTGAAGCCTTCCAAATGTGACGCGCTGCGTTTAACAGATTCACTGTTCCAACTACATTGGTCATCACAAAAGCCATAGGATTGCTAATGGAACGGTCAACATGCGACTCCGCCGCTAAGTGTATAACACCATCAAATTGATGGGTTTCGAACAAGTTTTGTATAAAGGCCGAATCGGTAATATCACCTTTAACAAAATGGTAATTACTGGCTTGTTCAATGTCTTTTAAATTTTCCAAATTGCCGGCATAGGTCAAATTATCCAAATTGAAAATTTGATCGTTTGGGTACATGCGCACAAAACGCCTAACCACATGCGAACCAATAAACCCTGCGCCGCCAGTTATCAGTAACTTTCTCATTACAACAAATCGCTTAAATACATATCAAAGATCAAGGTAGCATTAGGTTCAATCACACCAGGATAGACTCTTTCACCATAAGCCAAATGACCAGGAATTATCACCCTCACTTTCATACCCAAGTGCATTAAAGGCAACATTTCTTGCCAACCTTTAATAACCCCTGCACCAACAACAGGCAATACAATTGGCTCAAACTGATTAAAGTTGCCGTCAAATTTATCGCCATTTGTAAAATAACCAGCGTAGAAAACAGCTGCATTTTGACCCGCCTTAGCTTGAACAGAGTCTATACCCTTGTCAATCACAATGTATTTTAAACCTGAAGCCGTTGTAATGGTATCCTTGCCAAATCCACTAAAGGGCGTGTATTGCATTGGTTTTCTGATGTCTAACATCTCTACTTCAAAAATCAACGTTGAATGCGGCGGAATATCGCCCATGTCTTGAGCACCGTAACCCAAAGTCGATGGAATGACCAATGTGGCTTTTTCGCCCTTGCGCAAAACACCAAAACCCTCATCCCATCCTTTAATCACTTGTCCAACACCCAATACGAATGAAAAGGGTTGATTGCGGTCTTTTGAGCTGTCGAATTTCTTACCATTGATCAAAGTGCCGGTATAATGTGCGGTCACTTGATCGCCCTTAGCAGCCAACTCACCACTTGGGTTGCGTTGGGTAATGATATACCTTAGGCCAGAAGCCGTAGTAACGGTATCATTGGGTTTTACTTTAGGGGTTTTTTTAGCTTCTGCCACTTGCGATACACACAAGCTCAAAGCCAATACAAAGGTGGTTTTTAAAAAAGTATTCATCATTATCGTACGTTTAAAATATTGACTTCATACACCAAGGTAGCGTATGGTGGACTCATGCCTTCGACGCCCTCAGGCCCAAAGGCCAAATCATAAGGCAAAATAAAGGTGGCTTTCTCGCCCGCTTTCATACCCATTAAAATTTCATACATGCCAATCGGTTCAAATTGTGTTTTGATGACCTTAACCGTTTGAGGCTGACCTGCTGTATAGGAATTATAAAATTCAGTACCATCCGTCAATTTTCCAATAAAATGAAAATTCACGATTGAACCCTCTGTTATGCGTTTGGCTGTATCAGCACCTTTTTGATGCACCTGAGAACGGATACCTGTTGCGGTATCAATCTCTACCACCAAACTATTTTTGCGCACATAGGCATTGATGTTTTTAATCTCTTCGTTCCATCGGGCTAACTTTTCGACATTCACCAAACTATCCACTTGGCGTTTGTTCAAGAACTTATCCATCTTGATGGTAAATTTAAGATCAGTTCCTGCCTGAATGTAAGAGGGCAATACGATTTCGCCTCTGGTTTTTAAGAAAAAGGAATCTGCGCTGATGAGGAACTGAGCACTGTCGCCTTCAGCCATACTACTCAAAGCTTCCATAATATCACCACCCTTGTGCGTAAAAGTGGTCAATAAAATGCGGTCTGGGGTTTGTCCGAACAAATTGTAAATCAAAGAATCTTCAGAATTTTGAATGCTGTAATAACATTGCAAATACTGTCCAAAATTTGGCAATGCTTGATTTTGACTGCGTTTTAAAAATTTGTAGCGCAAGCCCGATTCTGTATTAGAAAAACCATTACAACTACTCAAGCCAATAAGGCCAATGATGCCAATAATATAAAAAAAGTGTTTACCCATTCAATTGATCTTTATAATTGATTAATGCTGATTTAAATTTCTCTATGGTGGTGTTCAAATCATCGGTACTACTGCCACCTGCTGCATGAAAATGCCCGCCTCCGCTAAAATGATTCATAGCAAATACATTGGCCGCAAACGTGCCTTTGCTTCTGAAACTCATTTTCACTAATTTGCTTCTATCGATGATCAAAACAGCAAAGCGAATGCCCTCAATGCTTAAGCCGTAATTCACTAAACCTTCGGTGTCGCCTGTAGTAATGTTAAAGCGCTTAAGTTCTTCATGATCTATGGTGATTAAAGCGGTTTTATACTCTGGTAGTACTTCTAGTTTTTGACTGATGGCATACCCAATAAACTTAACACGAGACTCTGAAAAACTATCGTAAACGGAATCAAAAATACTGCTATGGTTAATGCCCTTATCCATTAAATCTGCGGCAATGCGCATGGTCTGACTGCTGCAACTACTGAATCTAAATGAACCAGTATCTGTAACGATACCAGTATACAAACAGGCTGCTGTATCAGCATCAATCATATCGGCTTTACCAGCTTCGTTGATAAATCGATACACCAATTCGCAGGTTGAACTTGCTTTGTCATCCCAATAGGTAAAATCTTCAAAACCCTCTGGGTATTGATGGTGATCCATTAAGATTTTTAAGCCTTTGGCATTGCCAACAACATCGCCGTATTCATTGATTCTTGACAACTGATTAAAGTCTAAGCAAAAGATAAAATCTGCTTCTTGAGTAATACGGGTGGCCACTTCAACTTGATCTTCAAAAACAATGGTGTGCTCCTCGCCTTTCATCCATTTTAAAAAAGAGGCATAGTCGGTTGGTGTAATCACTGTCACCGAACAGCCGATATGGATTAAAAATTGTCTTAAACCCAAACTAGAACCCATAGCATCAGCATCTGGTTTATGGTGGGTTGTAATCACCACTTTTGCCCCATTGATTGCTTGAATGTTTTCTAATATCGTTTTAGCCGAATGAATGCCCGTCATACAAGCTACAAAGATGCTTAATTTACAGCAGTTTATGCCAATACTTTTGCCCTTAATATGGGGATTTTATCGAGAATTCAGACAATTTGTCCTAAAAACAAGAAGATTTTGAGCACAAAAAGGCCCTATTGAATGCGAATAAATTCAAATTTGGGATAGCCTTTTTCAGCTTTAGCATTGTAAAAATCCAAAAACCTTAATTTGAAAAATTGACCATCGGTATCCTTAATAATGTAAGTTATTTTTTGATTCACAACATAATTGCCAGCAGCAGCAAAAGCATGTGATTTCCAATCGTATCCAATGGCATTTGCTCGATCAGAAAACTGCAATTGGCGAATCATTCCGGCATTGATGGCGTCAAATCCAGTTGTAGAATCTCTAGCAACTAAAACCCCATTGCGATTACATAAAACTCCAGCAACCCTATACGGAAATGGTTCATTATTAGGCAAAATGCCCATAAAATTATGGTTGTAACGGGTAAACATAAAGTCCCAGTGTGCTTGATTGGGTTCAACAGATTGTACTATTTGACCGCCATTTCTGAAGGAGAAATAACTGTAGTTACTGGATTTGTCCTTTAATAAGATAATGGTATCTGATTGGGTACTGTAAAGATCGGCTATCACAAAGCGGTAGGCGGCATGTGTGACATTTAGAATTTGAACTTTCTTGTATTGACTTGAACCACTTTCATAACTTAAATCAATAACATACACACCCAATGAATCTGCAATACCCCGGCGTTTAAATAAACGCCAATTAGCTGATGCAGACGTAAAAGGATTGCCCTCTGGGGCATCTATTAATGGTTTGAATGATTTGATGTAATTGGTATCATCAGAACGCGGGTCATTAAGCGCATACAAATCGGTTTTATACAATTTGATGTTGTTACCCGTATTGATGAACATGCCCCATGCTGTATCATCGCTTTCAAAACGGATGTCCCAATCATCTGAAGGATGGATCTGATAAGTATTCGTTCCCAAATCAAAATACACATTGTTCTCGTAATCGGTACCTATAAAACAAGTACTAATTTGACTATTGCCTTGAGGCAAAACAATTGGGTCTTCTTGCTTAAAACAGGCTGTTAAAGCAAGCGTCAAAAACAACGGTATAGCACTTATTGGTTTGCTCATAGTTTGTAGGCACATTGAATGAATACTGAACGTCCTATTGACACTGGCATGCTGTTGCTTCCGGCGTTGTGAAAACTACTCGATACGTTAACAGCCCTAATGGTGCTAACATTGAACAGGTTTTTAGCACCCATAGTCAAATGGAGTTTATTGTGCATAAAGGCTTTGTTAAGGGTAATGTCAAGCATGCTATAAGCCTGCGTATAAGTGTTTACCACTTGTCTTAAATTGTCCAAAGCATAGCCTGCTGTTTTGCCAACATATTTATAAAAAACAGACACGGTGGTTTGATCATAAAATCGCTTGGATTTAAGTTGATAAAACAATTGGGTTCTTAGCTCTGGAGAATACAAATATTGCTGTTTATTGAAGAGTTCAAATGCATTGTTATAGATGCCTGTGTAGGCGGCCCCCATATTGCCACTAAAGCGGCGCTTTTGAAAGTTTAACTGCAAATTGCTGCCTAAAGATTTAAACCGGTCAATGTTCTGATAAGTGTATTCCAAATTGCTAGAATTCAATCTGACCAATGCAATTTGATTAAAGATGCTGTTGTAAAAATAGGTATTGTCTAAAGTCAATTGCCATTGCTTGATTTTGAAACGGTACTTGAATGCCGCGCTGTGGTTATTGGATAACTCCGATTGTAAATCTGGATTGCCTAATATATTGTGGTTGTAATCCACAAAATACAAGTACAATTCTTTAAGACTTGGTGCTCTAAAACCTCTTCCGTAGGCATAACGTATGCTGACATGTTTGATGCCATCGTATTTTACTTGAATAGATGGGATAAAAGGCGCTGCATACTTGGTGTTAAAACTGGCTCTAAAACCTGGTTTGATGTTAAAGTGTTTAAGGGATTGGATTTCCGCGCAAGCAAAAAACGCATAATCATTCATTTTGCCTTTGTCAGCCTCTATTTTAGTACCAAATGCATTGTTCAGGTTGATGTCATATCCCAACTGATAAGCAAATGACTGTTTGCTGGCATTGTTATAGGTGCCTCTGCTCATGCCATTCAAAAAAGACGTTGAACTATTGGCATCAGGATTTTGCACCAAAGTCATTTTATTGAACTGTGTGAGGTCTTTCAAATAGGTGACTTTATCGCGCTGGTAAATATTAAACGACGTTAAGACCTGCCAATAGGTTTTTGGCTTGATTTGTTTTTCGAGGTTCAAGGAAGTCATGCTGCGATTGGTTAAATAGTATTCATCGTATGCATAAGCCTCCAAATGGTTGATCACGGGTTCACCTCTGTTTTCTATTTTCTCATTGAAAACATCGGATTTAAACCTCAATTTGAGTTTGCCATTTTGTTGCAACAAAGTAAAATGTCCAAACACCTGTTCTTTCGGTTTCCAAAGCATCACACGGCTGTTTGAATTGGGCGAATAGCCTCCAAAGAAATTTCTATTCAAACTAGCCCCTAAATTGAGCCCTTGTAACTTGACCAAAGCACCAGCACCAATATTGTTTTGTTGAATGCTTTCAGAATAGGCGTTAGCAAATGCTGAATAAGGTTTAGTACTGTCTAATACAATGCGCTTTGACACCATATTGATGACACCACCCAAGGCATCAGTGCCGTAAATGACCGATAAGGGGCCTTCAATGATTTCAATCCTTTCGATGTTATTCAAATTCATCTGCCCCAAGTCAATATTGCCATTTTCGCGACCAGTAATGGGCACACCATCCAATAAAATTTTGATGTTTTGGCCACTCATGCCTTGCAGGCTCATCGAGGCACCCAAGAGATTATCATTGCTGATGCGTATGGTGTTCTCTTTGAGTAAAAGATCCTTTAAATTGAATACCCCTTGTTTTTCAATGGTTTTTGCAGTGATTATTTTGACATTATGAACCGTTTTTGAGGCATTGCTGGGCATAATATTCCCTGTAGCTACTACTGCACGTTGAATATCAGTAGTATCATCGGTTTGCGCAAAGGCGATACCCATTATGGATATTGCCATTACACTCATCATATGACGCAGGGTCAAGAACAAAAAATTGAAATTAGTTTTTAAGAACAGAACCCATGACCATGCCCTTTTCAGTATAAATGGCTAAATGGTATATACCTGTTGCTTGAGCTTGTAAATCAATTGTAGAAGCATTGCTGCTCAAAACCTTTTGTCCCATGGCATTAAAGACTTCAACCATTTGAATAGCAGATGCAGATTCAATTTGAATCAAACCATTACTTGGGTTAGGGAATACTCTAATGTTTGACTCTGACTGAAGCGCATTAACCGATAATGTTGACTCATAAAAATTGAAAGTGGTTTTAGCACTTCTGAATGATTTCATGGTCATTTTATAAGTATGTGAATCACGTGTCGAAACAAAATACACCAAGGTATCTATAATGTCATAAGACATGCCGTTAAAGAATTTCCAATCATGACCTATGCAGGAGATTTTATCTTGAGGCTGAGCTGTTTTGTTGGCCAACCACACTTGGTCACATCGTTTGCCAGTATTTCTGGCAACTCTAGTAAATGGATTGCTTAACACACCGGTTACAGTATAAGGAACCTTAGGACCTGGGCCCATTGATACCATACCTTTGTACTTAGTCCAAACAAGATCCCATTGGTCAACGCTTGGCTCTCTGTCTGATATTGCATGGGTTAACACGTTGTAATACACAAATAGTTTTTTAGGGTAGGCTTTTTTGTTAAAGATGATGTTTTGAGAATCTGTGTTATCAATGTTAGAGATGACAAAATTCCACATGGTATCTAAAGTGACTTCTTTGATGGTAATTTTTTTATACCAATTAGCACTCTTATTGTATAGAACATATACAGAACTATTGCCTTCTACATTATGAGAAGTTGGATTATAACTGCCCCAAATAAAATTGAATGGATCAGCTGTTTTATACCCTCTTGTAAAGGCACTCAAATTCCAAGTACTGTCATTATCATAAATGGGTTGCAAGGCATACAAACCTGTAGTATCAATGTTTCTCCAATTGCTGGCATTGGCGCCAATCAATTTAACCAAGCTAGTACCTGTGGTTTGTGCTTGTGAATTTTCGCCTAGTGGAGAATTGACTCTAATGGCTACTCCATTAGCAGGATTGTTCGGAAAATTGCTTGGCATCACTGAAAAGGCTAAATGCCAATTGGTATTTGATACAGTTGAAACAACGCCATTGCCTGTTTGAGCAGCTTTCTTAAAACTGTAAAACACATCGTTAAGAGAACCAGGACCCATAAGGGCGCTGTCGTTGGCAGGACATTGCGCATAAACTGAGCCTAAGCCGAGTAAACACGCCAAAAGTATAAATGATTTTTTCATGATATTGGTTTGATTGATGGCGCAAAATTAATTGCTCAAACCAATTCAACACTAAGCAGAACTTAATATGACAAATTACTGACAGTAAAGCAATTGCCCTATGGGCATTCAAAGATATAGCCAACCCCTCTTATGGCTAAAAAATACTTGGGATTTTTAGGGTCTTTTTCAAAGTATTTTCTAAAAGACAATATAAAGTTGTCAATGGTTCTGGTCGAAGGATACACCGAATAACCCCATACTGTTTGAAGGATTTTTTCACGACTCACCACCTCATTTTTATGCTCTACAAGCAACTTCAATAACAAGACTTCTTTTTTAGTCAAATTGAAATGGCCATTAATGCCTTTGGCTTCGTGTTTTTCAAAGTTCACAGAGTTACCGCCAAATTCAAATTCTTTGACTGAATGATGCACCTGATTAAGCGCTGCGCTTCGTTTCAAAAGAATGTTAATTCTCAATTGCAATTCTTCCAAATTAAAAGGCTTTGTGATATAATCATCAGCGCCTTTTTTAAGTCCAGCAATTCTATCTTCAACACGGTTTTTGGCCGACAAAAATAAAATAGGTACCGATTGGTTTTTTAGACGAATGCTTTCGCAAACATTATAGCCATCAATGCCCGGAATCATAATATCCAAAATGACCAAATCAAATTGTTCGTCATTGAATCTCTGAATGGCAGATGGGCCATCCTTAACGCCAATAACTTTATTGCCATCTAACTCCAGATTCATCTTGAGTAAATCGTGCAAGCTGCTTTCGTCTTCGACCAATAGTATACGGTTCATAGTTGGTTTATTTAAATGTGATGATGAATTGAGTGCCTTTCGGTGTATTGGCTATTGCCCTTATTTTAGCTTGATGTGATTTTAATATTTGTTGAACCAGATACAAACCCAATCCTGTGCCTTTGCTGTTTCTGACCGACTCATTACCGATTCTATAAAACTTTTTAAAGACCGCTTTGAGTTCAGATTCTTCAATGCCAGGACCGTTGTCTGCTACAATAACATCAAATCCTTTTGAATAAGACTGATAACTGATGCGAATAGTTGCTTGGTCTCCTGCATACTTTATGGCATTCTGAATCAAATTGCTGAAAACCATTTTAAGGGCTACTTCATCTGCTCTTATGATTTTAGACGCTTCATTGAATTCAAATTGTCCTTTAAAATTAGCTGTATCAAAAACCAAATCTGCAACGTTTTGAATGATCTCTGTGATGTCTATTTCAGTAAAATTGTATTTGTAATCTTGACCATCAATTCTTGAGGCAACAAGTACGTTGTCAAGCAATTCATTCAATCGGTCTGCATTGGACTGTATTTGATGATTCAATTCTGACTGAATCGCCATAGGTAAATCTTTTCGCTGAAGCGTTTGTGCACTGAGTTTTATGGCTGTTAATGGGGTTTTAAGCTCGTGCGTTACCGACAATAAGAAATTATTCTGCATGGCATTCAAGCGCAGCAAGGCTTGTAATCTTTGAAACACCCATACAACGCCACCAATGATCAAAAGCGCTAAAAAAATCACTTCGGAATAAAAGGCCCTTTGTTTTTTGTCAAACTGTTTTTGTATGCCTTCAAGCGCTGAATCCTCTAATGTGATTTTAAAAAAATGGTGATTGCCAGATAAGGTATCTAATAATTCTATATGGGTTAATACCTGATGTTTTTCATTGAGTGTATTCAAATATGCCTGGGCTTCAGATTGATGGGCACTATAAGTTTGATATAAATTGCTGTCAATCGATTGAGCTTTGCCCTCTATAAATTGAACCAACTCATCTTGAATGGAGATTGTGTGCAACTGCAAATTGTTTTTTTGCAGTGTGTATTCCTTTTGTGTGTATTGAATAAACGCATACAACCACCAGGCAAACACTGAGCACAAAAACACTAAAATGAGTATAAATACAACGCGAATTTTCAATTTACTTTATATTTGTTGAAACAAAAATAAACAAATCATTTTTAGAAATGCTGCCTAAATTCACGCATCAACAATTAGCCCTCCGAAATGGTCAAGACAAACCAGAGATTTGGGTAGCTTTTAAAGGGAAAATATACGATGTGAGCGATAGCCGTTTGTGGAAAAATGGCAAGCACTATGAGCATTGGGCCGGTCAAGATCTTACTGCAGAATTAAAAGATGCTCCCCATTCTGATTCAGTGTTTTTAAAATTCAATGTGGTGGGTGAATTGATTTAATTATGACACAATTTTGACATAAAAATCCTAATAAAATCTGGTAAACAACATTAATCCAATGTTGCTCTGGGATTTAAGATAGAGAACATTAGCGCTATTCAAAAAAGATGGATTGTTTCAAATTCAAATAGGCTATCCAATCAGATACTTCTCCGCTTTTGCAAAATGTGTATTATCCGCAATTATTTTCTCCCCAAACCTCACTTTTGGCACATTTACTGCATTTTATAGATCCTGCCAAAATTTTAAAACTATGTGTTCCTTTACACGAATTTTCGCCCCAAACCTTACTTTTGGCACATTTTGTACATCTAATTTCTCCTGATAAATCCTTAAAACTATGATTTCCTTTACACGAATTTTCTCCCCAAACAGTGCTCTTGGCGCATTTAGTGCAAATTATTTCTCCTGATAAATCCTTAAAACTATGATTTCCTTTACATGGATTATCTCCCCAAACAGTGCTCTTGGCACATTTAGTGCAAATTACATTTCCGTCTATTTCTTTAAAATTGTGAGCCATACATCAAAAGTTAAAAACCCAAGTATTACTATAAAATCTCTTCGACTGCAGTATATGGTAGGTTGAAGGCTTCTGATACACCTTTGTATACCACCTTACCGTTTACAACGTTTAAACCTAAACGCAATTCAGCATTGTTTTTACAAGCGTCTTTCCAACCTTTGTTGGCCAACTGAATGGCATATGGCAAAGTCGCATTGGTTAAGGCCAATGTAGAGGTATAAGGCACCGCGCCAGGCATGTTGGCTACACAGTAGTGAATGATGTTGTCAATCACGTATGTAGGCTCAGCATGAGTTGTGGCTTTTGTGGTTTCGAAACAACCACCTTGGTCAACAGCAACGTCCACCAATACAGCACCTTTTTTCATGAGCTTTAACATGTCTTTGGTGATCAAGTGTGGTGCTTTGGCACCTGGAATCAATACACCACCAATCACGAGGTCAGCATGCTTAATGGCTTCTTTAATGTTGTAAGTATTACTGTACATGGTTTGTACATTGGCTGGCATAATATCATCTAATTGGCGTAAGCGTGGAATTGAAATATCCATAATGGTTACTTGTGCGCCTAAACCTGCAGCCATTTTAGCTGCTTGAGTACCCACAATACCGCCACCTAAAACGACAACGTTAGCAGGCTTAACACCAGGAACGCCACCCAATAAAATACCTCTTCCACCCAATGGCTTCTCTAAATATTTTGCGCCTTCTTGAACACTCATTCTACCAGCAACCTCGCTCATTGGCACCAATAATGGCAATGAACGGTCAGCCTTTTCAACGGTTTCATAGGCTAAACAAACTGCACCGCTCTCAATCATGGCATTGGTCAAAGGTTGATGACTGGCAAAGTGAAAATACGTGAACAACAATTGGTCTTTTTTAATCAATTTGTATTCGCTTTCGATTGGCTCTTTTACTTTAACGATCATGTCAGCAATGGCATAAACTTCCTCTATGCTTGGCAATAGAGTAGCACCTGCTTCAACATATTCTTCGTTCGAAAAACCACTGCCTTCGCCGGCTGTAGCTTGAACATACACGGTATGACCGTGCTTAACAAATTCACTTACGCCTGCAGGAGTTACTGCAACACGGTTCTCATTGTTTTTAATCTCTTTTGGTACGCCAATAATCATATGCTTATTTTTAAAAGTGCTGCAAAAATAACCAATAATCCCATGATTAAAAAAATACTTTCAGCTGTAAAAACAGATGCTTGACCTCGATCAGTATTATCAATAGATTAAACCTATGTCAAATAGAAAAAAAAACCTAGATTTGCCCACAAATGATAATCGGAACAGTAAAAGAGACCAAAGCTGCCGAAAATAGAGTCGCTTTGAGTCCTGATGTAATCAAATCTCTTGTGAAGCAAGGCTTTGAGTGCTTGGTTGAAACCGGCGCTGGAGTTGCTTCTAATTTCTCAGACGAGGCCTACACGCTTGCTGGCGCAAAGATTGCTAACGATGCTACTGCGGTCTACCAAACAGCAGATGTATTGGCAAAAGTCAATGCCCCAAGTGATTCAGAAATTGGCCAAATGAAATCTGGTTCAACTTTGATTTCGTTTGTATACCATCTGAGTCAGCCAGAATTGGTTAAAGCTTTGAATCAAAAATCATTGACGGTATTTTCTATGGATGCTATTCCAAGAATTTCAAGAGCACAGAGTATGGATGCATTAAGTTCACAAGCCAATCTTGCCGGCTATAAAGCGGTGATTTTAGCCGCTCATCATTCTGCTAAAATATTTCCTATGTTGATGACAGCCGCTGGCACCATTACTCCTTCAAAAGTATTGATTTTTGGAGCAGGTGTTGCTGGATTACAAGCCATCGGAACCGCTAAACGTTTAGGGGCTGTGGTTGAAGTCACCGATATCAGACCTGAAACCAAAGAACAGGTTGAATCTTTAGGCGGAAAATTCATCAGCTTTGATACTGGCGATGT
The DNA here is from genome assembly GCA_040379725.1 of Flavobacteriales bacterium. Classification (GTDB taxonomy): domain Bacteria; phylum Bacteroidota; class Bacteroidia; order NS11-12g; family UBA955; genus JABMMZ01. The sequence goes on along the minus strand of JBEIKN010000001.1, from coordinate 14,697 downwards.
CAAAATCGAGGGTGGTTATGTAAGAGAAGCCAGCGAAGAGACCCTCAAACGCCAAAGAGAGATTTTAACCAAACACTTATCTGTTGCTGATGTGGCCATTACCACGGCATTAATTCCTGGTAAAAAAGCACCCGTTTTAATTACTGAAGACATGGTAAAATCCATGAAATTAGGCTCTGTCATAATTGACATGGCTGTTGAGCAAGGTGGCAACTGCGCACTTTCAGAAGCGGGCAAAGTGGTGGTTAAACATGGGGTCAAAATTGTTGGCGAATTGAATCTGCCTTCGCAATTGGCGCAAAATGCCAGCGAGAGTTATTCAAAAAACATATTGGCTTTCTTAACCCATCTAGCCACAAAAGATGGCTTTAAATGGGAAATGGAAGAAGAGATCACTAAAGGCACCCTAATTTGTAAAGACGGATCAATTTTAAAATAGTATACATGGAAACCTTAATGCAATTTATATCTGACAATCAGCTGATGATTTACATGGTCATCCTGATGATTTTTGTAGGTATTGAACTTATAGAAAAAGTCCCTTCGGTTTTGCACACTCCTTTAATGAGTGGTGCGAATGCGATTCACGGGGTAGTAATTATTGGTGCCATTATCATTATGGGACAAGCCGAAAGTACCTATGCATTGATCTTAGGATTTATCGCTGTGGTGCTAGGTACCCTAAATGTTGTAGGTGGTTTTGTGGTAACTGATAGAATGTTAGACATGTTTAAAAAGAAGAAAAAGTAATGAAGCAATACATATTAGATATTTTATACATGATTGGTGCCGTGAGTTTTATTTTCGGTATCAAATTGTTGGGTAATCCTGAAAAAGCCAAAAAAGGCAATTTTTATGCTGCTGTTGGTATGGCGCTCGCCATTTTCGGTACCATCTTTTTATATGAAAGCGATGGAAAGCCCTTGGGCAACTATGCTTGGATTTTTGGTGGCTTAATTTTGGGTACTGTGATTGGTACATTAATGGCTAAAAAAGTGCAAATGACAGGCATGCCTCAAATGGTATCTTTCTTTAATGGCATGGGTGGTGCCTGTGCTGGTTTGATCTCATTGGTTGAGTTTAACCACATCAGTGCACATGGCGATTTTACAAGCGCTCCAACCCTAAAGCTCATCATTATTTTCTTAGGCCTGATCATTGGTTCCATTTCATTTGCTGGCAGTATGATTGCTTATGGCAAATTGGATGAAAAGATCAAAGATAAAACCTTGCCGCTTCAGCAAGTCATTAACATTGGTTTATTAGCAGTGATTTTAGCCATTGCCTTTATGGCATCTTATGGCATGATCAGCAATGCCAATGTGTTGTTTTTGTTATTGGGTTTGTCTTTAGTTTACGGCGTGTTGTTCGTTATGCCTATTGGTGGTGCAGATATGCCAGTGGTGATTTCATTATTGAATTCATTTACGGGAGTTGCTGCCGCTATGGGTGGCTTTTTATACGATAATAAAGTCATGTTATTTGGTGGGATTTTGGTTGGTAGCGCTGGTACCCTCTTAACGGTTGTTATGTGTAAAGCCATGAACCGATCTTTAACCAATGTACTAATTGGTAATTTTGGTGGAAGTTCTGCTTCATCAAGCGAAGGCAAAACCATTACGGGTAGCATCAAAGAAATCAGCAAAACCGATGCTGCTGTGTTAATGAAATACAGCAAAAAAGTGGTGATTGTTCCGGGATACGGATTGGCCGTTGCTCAAGCTCAACACGTGTGTCATGAACTTGAACAAGTGTTAGAAGAAGAAGGGGTAGAAGTAAAATACGCGATTCATCCGGTGGCTGGTAGAATGCCAGGTCATATGAACGTTTTATTGGCTGAGAGCAATGTTAGCTATGATAAATTGATTGAAATGGACGACATCAACCCTGAGTTCAAAACCACTGATGTGGTGTTGATTGTGGGTGCCAATGACGTTGTCAATCCAGCTGCTAAAACCGATCCAAGCTCACCTATTTATGGTATGCCCATTTTGGATGTTGAAGACGCTGCTCATACCATTGTTATGAAACGAAGCATGAAAGCAGGTTACGCCGGCATTGAAAACGAATTGTTTTACAGCCCTAAAAACAGCATGTTGTTTGGTGATGCTAAAAAGACCCTTACTGAATTGGTAAGCGAACTTAAAAGTTTATAACTCTGCTTCGTTTGGATAGGCTGACCAATCCAACAAATACTGAGCTTTCACCTGACTGATCCAATCAAAATTGTTGGGCAGTGTAATGCTCATTCCGTGTTTACTTAATTGCCATGTTTGATATTCACCTGAAGGCATTTTAACCACAATGGGTAATTGTGTTTTATTAACGCAATTAGATAATTTTAAATGGTATACATTCATGCCATCTTTGCCTTCTGTTACATTCAAATTTAAAACGGGTAATTGACTTTTATAAACATACACATCAAAAAAGGCTTGCCAATTGCGCCCAGTTGCTTGGTTAAAAAAAGCAATGATCTGTTGGGTATTGACAATACTGTGTTTGAATGTGTTGTTCAATTGTTTTAAAGTAGCAAACCACAAAGAGTCGTTGTTAAGCATATGACGCATGGTATGTAACATCCAGGTGCCTTTGTAGTAAATATCGTTATCAGAGCCATGATAATACATACCTCTTGGACCTTGCATGGGAGCCTTATTGCTAATCTTTAAACGCTGGGTCCATAAGTATTCATTGGCCGCTTGTTTACCCATAAAATATTCTACATACAAGGCTTCTGAATACGTTGTAAAACTCTCGTGAATCCACATATCAGCCGGATCATCTGCCGTTATACTATTGGCAAACCATTCATGCCCGCTTTCATGAACAATGATAAAATCGAATCCGAAAGCGTTGTTTTTATATTGGTTGCCATAAGCCACACATGACTGATGTTCCATGCCCCAATAAGGCGTTTCAACCAATTTGTAACCATCCTTAGCAAACGGATACGGACCAAAATAATGTTCAAATGCCTGATGCATTTTGTCCACTTGTAGAAAATGTCTTTCGGCTTTTGCACTGTTGTAATCCAACACATAATAATCCAAGTCAACAGTTGCTTGGCCTTTAAAGGTATCGCTTAAATGGGTATACGCACCCACATTGATGCTAATATTATAGCCATTAATGGGCGACGATACATGCCAATTAAATGCATGCCAATTGCTATCAATGGTTTGCACAGACACCAAACGTCCGTTTGAAACGCCTGTTAAAGATTTAGGCACAATGATACACATATCCATTTGCTCGGCTTCATCGCTCCAATGGTCTTTGCAAGGCAACCATGATGACGGCCCTAAAGATTCACAAGCCATGCCTACCCATGGGCGATTGTAATCATCAAGTGACCAAACAAAACCACCATCCCAAGGCGCATGTTCGGCAACTCTTGGTGCACCATTAAAAGCGATTTTTATTTGATGTTGATCTCCTGTCTTTAAGGCCTGTTCAAACCTCAATAATACATGATCTTTTTTGCGCACAAAAGGCTTTGCCTGCCCATCAAAACTTAAATAATCCACTTGCATGGTGGGCATTAAATCAATACGCAAAAGCTTGGTATAGCTCAAAACATTAATGGCCATGTCATTGCTGCCGGATATCCTTTTCAATGACGGATCAATCTTTACAGTGATGGCGTAATGCTTAACATCATAGCATGACCTGTCTTTGCCTAAATACCCAATAGAAGCATTGTTGGCAAATAACCCTTGCAAACATAATCCCATGAAGCATGCTAGTAGGCGTTTCATACGTTGATTATGTTAAAGTCACTACAGCGATTTCAGGACGAATGCCTAAGCGACCAGGATAGCCTAAGTAACCAAAACCTCTGTTGACATAAATGTATTGATTACCTTCTTGATACAAGCCTGCCCATTGTTTGTACATCAATTGAATAGGACTCCATTTAAAGCCAGCAGTTTCAATGCCTAGCTGAGCCCCGTGCGTGTGACCTGAAAAGGTCAAATCAATGTCTTTATACGATTTGCGAACCTGAGCATCCCAATGGCTAGGATCATGTGACAATAATATTTTGAATGGTAATTGTTGGGTGCCCTCATAAGCATCAGACAACACACCATAACGCGCAAATCGACCCTTGGCGCCATAATTCTCTACTCCAATAAGCGCAATACTGTCATCGCCTTTGCGCAAAATTCTGTGCTCATTTAAGAGCAAATCCCAGCCCATTTGCTTGTGAATGGATTTCACTTCTTCAAGATTAGCCAGCTGCATTGGCGACATGTGCGACTTATCTGATTGCGCACTATTGCCCTCTGTTATGTGGGTTCTATCTTGCCATTGATAATAATCACCATAATCATGGTTGCCTAAAATACTGAATACGCCCATAGGTGCCTTTAATCGAGCAAACAATGCAATGATTTCTGGTGTCATTTCATTGGCCATGGTATTGACCAAATCACCTGTAAAGAAAATAATATCAGGTTGTTCTTTTAGCAACATTTCTATGCCTCTTTCGACGGCTTTCACATCCCAAAAACTACCGGAATGTATATCGCTCAATTGACCAATTTTTAAGCCTTTAAAACCTGAAGGTAAATTCGGAAAAGCCACTGATGTTCGGTGAACCTTATAGTCGTGAGCCCCTTTAGCTACGCCATAAATTAACCCTGAAAATGTAAGCGCGCCAATCCCAGCGCTTGATCGAGCAATAAAGGTTTTTCGCGAAATCAATCCTTTTGTTGCTGGCTCTGAATGCTGTTCAACTTTAGCTTTAGTAAAACGTTTGGTCAACCAATGTATGATGCGGTAAACGTCTTCGAGCAACAATGGTATGGTCATTAACAATTTAGCCAAAAACATGGCAAAGAAAAAGCCAGTAATACTCACTTGTACCCCTCTAGAAAACTGAGCCAAACGGCCTCCCATGGCAAATATACTCAAGACATAAAACAGTATGCTGATGATCCAATAAGACCACTTGATGATGCGGGCTTTTTTGTGTTCAATGGTTTTACAAAGTCCTTTGATGGTTTGATAGGCATAAGTGTCAAACAACACCACTAGGGCTATCATGAACAAAATTCTAAATAAAACAGGGATCACAGAGATTACAGATTGGAACATGTTTGCAAATTAATAGTCAATGGTCTTAGTATGGTTAGATTGGGTGTGCAAGATGCGGTCGTAATTCTTTAAAACCTCTAAACTTTTCGAGAAAACACCTTCTTCTTGATTGATGATCAAAGATTTTCCTACTTCTCCAAACAGTCTAAAGGCGACTGCTGCTTTTAAATGTTTCTTGACAATATCGACGGTTTTAGTCGATGCTTTAATGCCTCTCAAATAGCTGATTTTTTGTGCTTGTTTGATAAAATCTTGAGCATCTGCATCTGCTACAGTAAAGTGTTGCATGAAATCATTCACGCTGGTATAAATTCTGCTTGACTTAGCATAACGGGCCCTTAAATGGTCAAGGGTATAAATATCAAACAAACGGCTGTAAAATAAACCTGGCATCAACCTTTCTATTTCTGTGCTATCTGCTATGGTATCTCTTAAAAAAATATCTGGTCTGATACCTCCGCCTGCTGTTAACAAGCGGCCATTTTTCGAAAAGAATTCTTTTTTAATACTGGGATCCAAAATTGGACTCAAAGTATCTTTCATAAAATCGCGTTTGTAAATCTCATTGTGGTAAGCGTCAATGTCTTTGCTATAATATTTTTGAATGCTTCTACCACTTGGGGTATAATAACGTGCAATGGTTAAACGGATGGTTGAACCATCGGCCAATTTGAATGGCTCTTGCACCAAACCCTTACCGTATGATCGATTGCCAATAATTACTGCACGGTCATTGTCTTGTAGCGCACCTGTCAAAATCTCGCTGGCCGAAGCGGTATTGTGATTGATCAACAAGAGTAATTTTCCTGTTTGAAATAGGCCATTGCCATCAGCTTTATAATCATGTTTAAGCCTGTGTAAGCCTTGGGTATAAGCAATCATTTCATCGGCTTGCAAAAATTCATTCGCAATTTGAGCGGCCTCCTGTAACAAACCGCCGCCATTGTTTCTCAAATCCAGAATCAAGTCTTTCATACCTGACTTTTTAAGTGCAGACAAAGCCTTTAAAAACTCATTGTGTGTTTGAGCACTAAAGCGTTCAATGCGCATATAACCGAGGGTATTATTGATCATGTAATAGACTTCAGAACTATTCATGATAACGTCGCCACGGTTTACGCGGATGGTTTTAAGCTCATTGCTACTGCGCCTGTAAACCAATAGATCAATGGCCGCTTCTGGCCCTGATTGAATGGCTTCTTGAATGTCCGTTGAACTTAATGAATCTGTTAAGCGCACTTTGCCGGCTTTGATCAGACGATCTCCAGCCTGAATGCCCGCTAAATCTGCAGGGCCTTTCGGAAATACCGAATACACTACCAAAGAATCATTATAAGCTATATAGGATACGCCCAAGCCATAGTAATTGCCTCTAATCTGACGTTCATTGATCTCGCTCAAATCAGGCGGTATATATGCGCTGTGCGGATCTAATTGCGACAACATAAACTCAATCGTAGACGTTTCAATTGCATCGTGTTGAGTGCTATCAACATAATCGTTTTGGATAATGTCTAATATCTGAGTGAATTTGTCTTTTTGTTGTTTCTGAAACGACATACCGCCAACTAAACCAAGCGCCAATAAAACAGCATAAATCAATGGCCTTCTGGCAACATTGGCTTGGTGTATTTGACTCGAATCATTCATGCTAATTGATTAGAGCACATTTAACAATTGTTCCTTGATTTTTTCGAGTTCTTCTTTCATAAATACCACCAATTGTTGAATTGGAAAATAGTAGGCTTTACTGCCCATGGTATTGATTTCACGTCCCATTTCTTGAGCTATGAAATTAAGCTTTTTGCCATTAGGATCTTTGTCTAAACTTTCGATAAAAAAGTCCAAATGGTTATATAATCGAGACTTCTCCTCGCCAATATCATACTTTTCAAGGTAATAGATAAGCTCTTGTTCAAATCGGTTATGGTCAACTGAGTTGTCTTCTTGATTGTCTTTTAAAGATTGTAATAACTTGCCCTTTACTGAGGCTTTCCTTGGTGCTTCTTCTTGTTCAACCAATTGTACATTGTGTCTGATCTTAGACACACAATCCAGTAAATAGGTTCTAATGGTATTGCCTTCTTGTATTCTGAAAGCATCAAATTTCAAAAAGGCTTGATCAACACATTGTTTCATCATTAACCAATCCTGTTCGGTGGCAGATTGTTCTTCGTATTTGAGCACATCCGGAAAATGAATGATGGTGTGCAACAACTCGCCACTTGGCAATTGTAAGGTATTTGCTAATGCCTGAATTTTCTGATGGTAAGCTTGGGCCAGTTCTGTGTTGAGTGAAACAGCTTCTTGAGTGTTTTGTGCAAGTTTATGTTCAGCATTAATGTGAACAGATACCGAGCCTCTGCCAATTTTATTGCTAAGGTCTTGACGCAATTCAATGTCCTTGTCTTTGAAAGACTTGGGCAACCTTAAATTCAAATCAAAGAATTTGTTATTCAAAGATTTGATTTCAGTTTTAATGCGCCATTGTTCGTTCTCAATTTCGAACGAACCGAATCCGGTCATGCTTTTGATTTGTACCATTTTAAATGTGTGGTTGTAATGAACACGCCTGCAAAAATCAACAATATTGAGAACATTTTGTATGCAGTCAGCGTATCTTTTTTAAGAATAATGGCAATTATACTGGCCAATATGGGTTGTAAATAAATATAAGCACCCACAATGTTGGGCCCTGCTTGTTGAATGGCCCAAGCATTTAGCAAGTAGGTAACAAAGGTGGTGCAAACAATAATGAACAACACTTCTGCAATGATCACTGGGGTCATTTCATTGAACTTACCTTGCACCAATTCCGGATAGCCAAATGGCAATACCAAAATTGCACCGATCAAAAAGGTGTATTTTGAAACCGTGAGGGTATGGTATTGTCTTAATAAGTCTTTGGCTAAAACCAAATACATTGCATATGAAATGGCATTCAATAAAATCAGTAAGTCGCCCATATAAGTTGACGAAGACAACTGAAATGATTTGCCCGACATTAGCATGATTGAACCAAATGCCGCCAATAACACACCTATGCCTTGAAGCAAATTCATGCGTTCTTTGTTGATGACAATATTCAGCAACAGCACAAATATGGGGGTCGCTAACATCAAAACTGCACCATTGATGGGTGTCGTAATTTCGAGTCCTTTGAAAAACATTAACATATTGGCTGCAACACCAAAAACAGCGCAAGCCAATATACGCCATCCATGCGCTCGCCAATTGATGCGTTCTTTAATTTGGGATGAAGCCAGTAAAAACAGTAATGCTGCCCCACTCACGCGGATCACTATAAAACCAAACCCTTGTAAATAGTAGGGCATAATGTCTTTCACCAAGCTAAAGGTCAAAGCATAAATAAACGAAACTGTAAACAGTGCAATATGCACCTTGAAATGATGTTGCCCCATGTTATTGACGGTGTATTACGCCCGCCATAGGTTGAGCTGTTGGCATAATCGTCATTTCATTAATATTAACATGCCTCGGCCTGCTGATCATGAACCAAATGGCGTCTGCTATATCTTGTGCCACTAGGTTTTCAAAACCCTTGTAGACATTTGCTGCGCGTTCGGCATCACCATCAAACCTTACTAATGAGAACTCTGTCTCAACAGCGCCCGGATGAATGGTCGAAACCTTTACAGGAAAATGGCTTAGATCCAAACGCATGCTTCTACTCAAAGCATCAACGGCATGTTTGGTGGCGCAGTATACATTGCCATTGGCATACACTTCCTTACCAGCAATACTACCTATATTAACTATGTGACCATTGCCGTTTTCAACCAATAAAGGCGTTACAAATTTGGTCATATACAACAATCCTTTAATGTTGGTATCTATCATGGTGTCCCAATGCTCTATATTGCCTTGATCAATACTTGATAAACCCCAAGCCAAACCAGCATTGTTAACAAGCACCTGAACTGAACGCCACTCATGTGGCAAAGCATTGACCATATCTTCAACCGCTTGTTTGTCTCTAACATCAAGGGTTGCAACATACGCTTTTACTTGAAACTCAGACTCAATTTTGGACTGCAATGCTTGCAAACGGTCTGCACGTCGGCCAATTAAAATGGTATTGAAACCATGTTGAGCCAATGTTATAGCGGTCGCTTCGCCAATGCCAGAACTTGCTCCTGTAATTAGGGCTATAGGTGCCTTATTCATATTCAGGCAAAAATAAGGTAAAATTTAGGGGTAAGGCTTAACTTTGTTGTTTGAATGTATACAAGTGAGTATAGAATTGTACATATTGGGCTCAAGTAGCGCCACTCCCACCAAAGACCGACATCCGAGTGCCCAGGTTTTAAAAATTGGTGGCGAAAAAATACTCATTGATTGTGGCGAAGGCACTCAGACTCAGCTCATGAAGTTTGGTGTCAAACAAGCCAATATTAATACCATTTGTATTTCGCATTTACATGGTGATCACTACTTTGGTTTAATCGGGTTGTTATCAACCATGAGTCTATACGGACGAACTCAAGCCATCAGCATTATTGGCCCACCCATGCTCAAAGACATCATTGACATTCAATTAAAAGCCAGTGGTATGCAATTGAATTTTGACATACAGCACATTGTCACCAGAATGGATCAACAAGACGTCATTTATCAGACGCCAGTGTTTACCATTAAAACGTTGCCGCTACAGCACCGCATTCACTGCACAGGTTTTATCGTTTCTGAAGCAGATAAAGAAAGACATATCAACAAAGCCGCCATTGATGCCCATCAGATTCCAGTAACGGCTTTCAAAGATTTAAAAGCAGGGCTTGATTACACCAACGAGCAAGGTCAAACCATCGCTAACCACATACTTACAACCGCAGCAGAAACTCCTAGTGCTTACGCTTATTGCTCAGATACTATTTTTGATTTGAACATAGTTGAAAGCATTAAAGGTTGTCATACGTTATACCACGAAGCCACCTATACCAACGAGCATGTTGATAGAGCCAATTTGTATTATCACAGCACTGCAGAACAAGCAGCAACCATAGCCCTCAAATCAGAGGTCAAGCAATTGATCATTGGGCATTACTCTTCGCGTTACGGCCATTTAGAACCATTGCACAATGAGGCAAAAGCCATTTTTGAGCCAGTTGAATTGGCCATTGAAGGAAAAACATACACCATTGGATAAGTGTATTTGGCGCTCAACTGAAATTGTCTTAATTTTGAATTCAGTTGAAAACAAGAGGTCTCATAAGGCAATCTAAATTGTTGCGCATTAAGCGCCACATCAAACCCTTTCATCAGATTCAATCTGTATTGTTGATTTGGGATGCCAGTCAAAATAGAACTGACATTGAAGAGATTAAAATATTTGGCCATGAACTCAGAAAAAGCGGCAAAGACATCACGTTTTTAGCTTTTCATCCGATTAAAAAATTATCGGAAGACATGATGCCAAACGAAATTTACAAACTCTGTTGTAAGGCTGATTTCAATTTCTTTTTAGGACCCAAAAGTCTAAATCTAAGAAGCTTGCTCAACAAAAAATACGATCTTATGATCAATGGTTGTTTATCAGAAAACAACTACATGAAAACCATAGCCACATTTTGCCATGCACAATTCAGAATTGGCCCCTACATTGAAGAATCCGACCTCCATTTTTACGAAATCATGATCAAACCTAATGGCGCAGATCCTTGCGAAAATTATTTGATTGAAGTTGGAAAATGTCTTCGAAAAATCATTTAATAAGAACATGTCACACAGTATATCACAACAGCTTAAAGGAACTGGGGTTGCTTTGGTCACTCCTTTTAAACAAGATGAATCCATTGATTTTGATGGCTTAAAAAAATTGGTGAGACACCAAATAGACAATGGCACTAACTACTTAGTGATCATGGGTACCACAGGCGAAAGCCCATGCATCAGCGCCAGCGAAAAACAAGCCATTATTGACTGTGTAAAAACCGAAAACAATGGCCAATTGCCTTTGGTCTTGGGTCTAGGTGGCAATAATACCTATGCCTTGATAGATGCCTTCAAACAACAAGATTTTGATGGTATATCTGCCGTATTAAGCGTAAGCCCATATTATAACAAACCCAATCAAAAAGGGATTGTAAGCCATTATACCATGTTGGCCGATGTTTCTCCAAGACCCATTATGTTGTACAATGTACCAGGCAGAACGGGCAGCAATATTGGTGTTGAAGCAACCCTTGAATTGGCCCAACACGCTAATATTTTAGGCACAAAAGAAGCCAGCGGTAATTTTGCGCAATGCATGGAAATCATTCAACACAAACCTAATGACTTTGCAGTCATTAGTGGCGATGATGCCTTTACTTTGCCGTTTATTGCCATGGGCATGCAAGGGGTAATCAGCGTGATTGCCAATGCCTATCCTAAACAATTTAGCCAAATGATTCAGCATTGTTTAAACAATGAATTTGAGGCAGCAAAACCATTGCATTACCAATTGCTTGATGCGATGAATTTGATTTTTGCTGATGGTAGTCCTGGTGGCATTAAAGTGATTTTGAATGCCATGGGTATTTGCGAAACCACCGTTAGAAAACCATTGCATCAAGTCAGTGACTCAGTGCGCGAAAAATTGCTAAAAGGCCTATTGGCTTAAGGCTTACCAAAAATTATAAAACCTTTTTCCGCCATCGGCTCCAAGGCCTTCAATCTGCATACGGCCATTGGCTTTCTCTAAGTCTTTTATCAAAGATTGTGCATCCGTACAAGGCTTGCCATTGAATTTAATAAAGATAAATCCATCTTCAATATTCAAGTTGTTGATCAATCCACCTCTAATATTTTTAACCTTGACACCTGAACTGATTTTATATTTTTGTTGCTCAACTTTAGACACATTCATAAAGTCTGCACCCAATGCTTCAGAACTGATTGATGAGCTGTTTTGAATGCCAATGCCGCCATCTTGGTTAGTCAATTGTAAAATGCTTTCTTTTAACACACCATTGTGGTAATAATTGATTTTGATTTTATCGCCAGGTCGGTAATACGACATATGTTCATCAAAATCTGCTTTGCTATTAATGGCTTTGTCTTGAATTTTAACCACTACATCGCCTTTGAGCATACCTGCTTTAGCTGCAGGACTTTCATCGTCTAATTGTTTAATCAATGCTCCGGCATTGGTTTTGTTTGCTTTTTCAGCTGCAGCATCAATCTCGGCTGCTTCCATGCCTGAGTAGCCTCTTTGTATTTGTCCAAAGTCAATGAGGTCTTTTACTGCTTTGGCTACAATATTGGCAGGTATAGCAAAACCATACCCCGCATAAGAACCTGTTTGACTAAAAATAGCGGTATTGATTCCGACTAATTCGCCGTTCAAATTCACCAATGCCCCACCACTATTGCCAGGGTTAATGGCCGCATCAGTTTGTATAAAGGATTCTATCGGAAATTGGTTGTTGACGATATTGATATTTCTACCCTTAGCACTCACAATCCCTGCAGTAACTGTTGAGGTTAAATTGAACGGATTGCCCACGGCAATTACCCATTCACCAATCTGCACATCATCAGAATTGGCCATCACTATGGCTGGTAAATCATTCGCATCAATTTTTAATAACGCCAAATCGGTTGATGGATCCGTTCCGATCATTTTGGCTGTATACGATTGCTTTTGATTGTTTAAAACTACCTCAATGGTTTGTGCATCTTTAATCACATGAAGATTGGTAACGATGTAACCATCTTTTCTGACAATAACGCCACTACCAGAACTGCTCACTTTACCTATGCTACCAAAGGGATCCCAGCCGTCAAAGAACATCCCAAATGGCGAACGTTGTTGCATCATGGCTGTGGTTTTAATAAACACTACACTGGGCGTACTCACTTTAGAAGCTAATACGAAACTAATACTGCCTTCGGCAGCTTTACCATTGTAGGAAGTCAATAGGCCTTTAAGCTCCTCTTGAACAATGCTTGCTCTGCTCGGAGCTTCATTTAACTTTGAAAAACAATAAGCGCCGACAACGCCAGAAAATAAGGCAATGGCTACGTTTAATAAGGTTTTTTTCATATCGTTCATTAGTTGGTTATGTTCACTATCACTTTCAATTTGTGTTCAGATTTATTAGGATCGTTTGAATGTATGGTAATGTATTTGGTATGATTGGCTATAGATTGATTGACGGTGTCGACGGTTAACACTAGGCTTGCTGATTGACCTGGTTCAATGACCATGCTGTTCCTTTGAACAGAAATACAAGAGCAATTAGGAACAATGGAATGGATCTTTAGAGTGGTTTTACCCTTATTGCTGAGGGTCACTGGATAATCAAATTTTTCGCCTGCACTGTGCTTACCCAAATCAATGGTACCTGTTGGTTGTATGTCAAACACAGGTGCCATCTTTTTATCTTTTGCAGTCATCTTTGAAAAATCTTCTTTTACATTGGCAAAAACATGTAAGATTTTGGTAGTGCCTGCTGGGTCATCGGTTAAAATACCAAATCGGCGTCTGATTTCGCCAAATGAACCTACCATAGCACCATCAATAGTGACTGTAATGGTTAATGAATCATTGACATCCATCAAACTGTCTTGAACATCAATGCTTAAAAACTCAGGTGCTTGAATTTCGTATATTCTAATTGGATAGCCCATGTAGTTATAGGCTTTCATTTTGAATGATTGTTTTTGAGTGTTCTTGAGATTAGGAAACTCAGCCATAGTAGTAGTAAAAGCTAAGTTAGAGTAGGTAGTCGAAAAATGACTTGGTTTTTGAGCCAAATTGGCTTCTGGAATGACATGCCCAGAGATCATTAAACTTTGAAACAAATCTTTTTGATTGAAATAGACAAACAGGTTTTTATGAAAGTCGCCGCCTCTGCCTCTGGTTTCATAAATGGCTCTTACGTAGCCAGTATCGCCCGGCATAATAGTGTCTTTACTGTATTCAGGTGTTGTACAACCGCAACTGGTCTCAACTTTGGTAATATAAATCGGCGATTGACTGATATTCTGAAAACTGAATACTGTGCTGACGCGTTCACTTTCTTCTTTAATACTTCCAAAATCGTGTAATAGTTTTTTAAACTTTACCACATTCAACATTTGTGCTTGAGCCATTGAGTAAATGCTAAGCACCAAGAGTAGAGTTAGTTGTTTTTTCATTGTTGTGATCACTTCAAATTTCATACAAAAATTTTAAGTATGAGGAATATTTGTTTAAAAAGGTTGCTTTTACTGAATATCTTTGCAATAACCATGCAAAACAAGCATCTGAATGCCAATGCTGACAACCTGAGTCAAACTGACAGAGACATTGAGAAGGTTTTAAGACCAGCTCATTTTGATGACTTTGCCGGACAAGATAAAATTCTTGATAACTTAAAAGTGTTTGTACAGGCTGCTGTACAACGCGGCGAAGCCCTTGACCACGTATTGTTACATGGCCCTCCTGGATTGGGTAAAACCACATTGGCCAATATCATTGCCAATGAATTGCAAAGCAATATTAAAATCACCAGTGGTCCTGTTTTAGAAAAGCCAGGCGACTTAGCTGGTCTATTAACCAATTTAGAAGAAGGCGATGTATTGTTCATTGATGAGATTCACAGATTG